>JAYEOP010000367.1 GCA_034723125.1 Bacteroidota bacterium
CGCCTGCTAAAGAAGATGAATATTGAAATTCAAGTAGTTGAAGAACCGATGCCTAATTATGAAACACGAAAGGCAATGAATGACGTAGAAAACAAAAAAGGCATACAGTCGAAAGACTCACAAGAACTTTTTAATACTCTCGGAATTTAATGTATCAACTTGTTTTTACTAATAAGTTTAGGAAAGATGTTAAGCTTCTTCAAAAGAGAGGTTATGACATGAATTTGTTGAAAAATTCTATTAGAAAGCTTGAAGAATCAGGAGCACTTCCGAGTGAAAATAAACCACATAAATTAGCAGGAGAATATTCAGGCTATTGGGAGGCTCACTTAAAACACGATTGGCTGATTATTTGGAAAGTATTTCTTAATGAAAACGAAATTTGGCTGACTCGAACCGGCACACACTCTGACTTATTTTAAAATCAACTTATATTTTATTAGGGTGAAATTCATAACGAAGTGAAGAATATTTAACAGGGAATATTGGAATTTGGAATTTAAAATAGAAAATCCCAATAAACAAATCACAAATCTCAAATAAATCTCAATAAACAAATCCCAATACCCAAACTCTGTATCTGCAAAGTTTGGAGTTTGATTAGCAAATGTTTGAAATTTGAATATTGAAAATTGGAATTTATTTGGAATTTGAATATTGAGTTTTGGAATTTATTTGTTATTTGAATATTGAAAATTGGAATTTATTTGGAATTTGGAAATTGAGTTTTGGAAATTATCCATACGGACTTCCTTCGGTCGTTTGAAGTTTGTTTACCCTATAAAATCAACTTATATTTTATTAGGGTGAAATGCGAAGCAATATTTAACAAGGGAATGAACGTATCGGGGATGACAAAATAATTCGTTAAATTCGCCTGCCCCGCAGGGAGGAACGATCGTGCTGGGGTGAAATTCGATGAAAAAATTAGTTGAGTGGATAAAACAAAAGAAAGAATATACCGACAATTGATGTGGGATTACAATATTTCGCCAGAGGAAGTTAATAAACTTGTAAAAGGCGAAACCAAATTTGCCGGACATTATGATATTGATAATCTTTTCAGAAAAATGCTTGAAAGTTTTCCATGGTTTACAATTATTAAATTATTTGAAATAAATACAATTAAAGGATTATTAACCGACCAGATGATAAATAAATTAAGAACCCCATCACTTAGAAAAAAATATTTTTATGTTAAAAAAAGATTACAAGAAATTATACCTGCTACAAGATAAATTTCTGAATTTTTGGAAAACAGTTAATACACCTTTTTATCTTACTGGAGGAACAGCACTCAGTAGATTTTATTTAGACCATCGTTACAGCGAGGATTTAGATTTTTTTGTAAATAATGATAAAGACTACAAAAATCATATAAATACGATATATAAAGCAATCAATAAAGTTTTTTCTTTTGATATTGAAAACAACTTATTTTACGATGATTTCACAAGATTATTTATAGTTGACAGTGATATTTCTCTGAAATTGGAATTTGTTAATGATATTCCATACAGAACTGACAAAATAAAATCAATATTTTTCGGTAAAATTGATACACCGATTAATATACTATCAAATAAATTATCTGCACTAATTAATAGAGACGAACCAAAAGACATTTTTGATATTATACATCTATCTTTAAAATATAAATTTAATTGGAAAACAGTATTTTTTGAAACAAAAGAAAAAAATATTATTAATGAAATAGATGTTGAACAAAAAATAAACACTTTCCCTGTTGCCCTTTTTGACAAAGTGGAATGGTTTATTCAAAAACCAGACTATGCGATATTTTCAAAATATATTAAGCAAATTTCGGATGACTTTATAACCGGTTCCGATAATTCTATTTGTAAAACAAATATTAATATAAAAGATGCAAAAATAATATAATTGGCATTTCTTGAAAAAGTAAAAAAAACAATTTGTAGCAAAAAAGTTTATCATCGAATTACACCCCAATACGGTCGTTCCCTGTTAAATATTCCTCGGAATTTCATCCTGTACGGTCATTCTTACCTACAGGATAAACAGGGTAAACCTCCCTACCACTGTGAAATAGAAAAAGATTTCACGTGGCGAGCGGGGCAGGCGAATTAGCACGAATTTCTCTTTTTTAAAAAAAAATAATTAGCGAGAATTAGTGTAATTAGCGGACAAAACTGAGCGGATAAAACATAGTTGTGTAACACTCAGGCAACAATAAAAGAAAAACATGGTAAACCTACTATATAAAGATGAAGCATTCCAAATAATTGGAGCAGCAATGGAAGTCCATAAAGAATTAGGTCATGGGTTTCTAGAAGCAGTTTACCAAGAAGCCTTGGCTATAGAGTTCCAAAAGCAAGGAATACCCTTTGAGAAAGAAAAGCTTCTGAATATTTATTATAAGGAA
>JAYEOP010000368.1:0-2333 GCA_034723125.1 Bacteroidota bacterium
AAAAATTTTAACGCAGTCAGATTGTTTATTATCTTTGTTCCCATGCTCCTTCGCTAAAGCTACAGCGTAAGCGAAAGGGTTTTCATTCCGAAATTTCGGAATCATATACTTCTTCAATTTTTTTTACATTATCCCGATATTGCTTCAAAAATTTTCATTGTCTATAAAAAACTCTGAAAATCTTAATGCGAATGTATTTATAGAACCTCCCTTATGTAAAAAGCTAAAATATATTTTATAAATTTGCACTTTCAAACCTAAAAGCCTATTATTTTGAAAACAACTATTTTATCAGATTTATTTTATAAATGGAGTTCTGAGAAACTACTTTCATTAGAGTTGTTACCTATTTCAGGATCATCACGTGAGTATTACCGAATTAAAAGTAAGAACAAAAGTGTAATAGCTACAATCAATAATGATAAAACCGAGAATATTGCTTTTTTAAATTTCACTGAACATTTTAGAAAGAATGACTTAAATGTACCTGAAATATATGCCAGTGAAATTGAAAAAGGAATTTATCTTCAACAAGACCTTGGTGATACAACTCTTTACAATTATCTGAAAGCTAATAAAGAGGGTGGAAGTTTTCCTCAAAAAATTATTGATATTTATAAAAAAATTATTGATGAATTGTTAAAGTTTCAGATTTTAGGAAGAAGCCTTGATTTTAGCAATGCATATCCACGACATAGTTTTGATAAGCAATCAATTATGTGGGACTTAAATTATTTTAAGTATAATTTTATCAAATTAGCAGGAGTTGATTTTAATGAACAATTTCTTGAAGATGATTTTAATGTATTTGCAGATTATTTGCTTGAGGCAAATACGGATTTTTTCCTTTACAGAGATTTTCAGTCAAGGAATATCATGATAAAAGATGATAAACTTTTTTTTATTGACTACCAAGGTGGTAGAAAAGGTGCTTCACAATATGATTTAGCCTCATTATTGTATGATGCAAAAGCAGAAATACCACAAAATGTAAAAGAAGAATTACTTGAATATTTTGCTGACAAATATGAACAAAAAACTAATGAAAGTAAGCTAGAGTTTCTTAAATATTATTATCCTTATGTTCTCGTAAGGGTATTGCAAGCTTGCGGTGCTTTTGGTTACAGAGGTTTTTTTGAAAAAAAACAACATTTTTTACAGAGTATTCCTCCTGCACTCAAAAATCTAAAATATTTATTAAGCAAAGTTGATGTTCTTGAAAGATTGCCTGAATTAACCAAAGTGATAGAACAAATTATTGAATCACCGAAACTTAAGCAACTTGAAAATAAAGCTTCTGAAAAATTTACAGTAAAAATATTTAGTTTTTCATTTAAAAAGCAACATCCTGTTGATAAGAGTGGAAATGGTGGAGGTTTTGTTTTTGATTGTAGATTTTTACCAAATCCGGGAAGAATTGAAAAGTATAAAAAACTTACAGGAAAGGATAAAGAGGTTATTTCATTTTTTGAGAAAAAAACTGAAGTTGATTTGTTTTTTAATAAAGTTTGTTCAATAGTGGATAGTTCCATTGAAAATTATTTGTTTAGAGATTTTAAAGACATAATGATTTCTTTTGGATGCACAGGTGGGCAACACAGATCCGTATATTTAGCCGAACAATTGCAAAAATATTTATTAGAAAATAAGAATGTTAAAGTTAAGTTAAAACACAAGGAAGTAGTTAAGGATGAGGAATGAGGAATGAGAGATGAGAGGTGAGAACAAATAAACAAATAAACAAAAAAACAACTTAATGACAATTAAATGACAGCGAAGCAAATGACCACTAAATGACTATTGAAACAAATAAACAGATAAACAAAAAAAATAAACCTATGAAAGCAATAATACTTGCAGCGGGATATGGAACAAGATTAAAACCATTAACGGATAATAAACCCAAAGCTTTAATTGAAGTAAATGGAAAAACATTGTTGGAAATTTGTATTCTGAAACTTAAGAATGAAGGTATTAAAGATATAATTGTTAATGTTCATCATTTTAGTGAGCAAATAATTAAATATCTTAAGGAGAAAAACAATTTCAATATTAATATTCAAATTTCTGAAGAGGAAAAGTTACTGGATACAGGCGGTGGAATAAAAAAGGCAAGATGGTTTTTAGATGACAAAGATCCTTTTCTCGTTTATAATGTAGATATTATTTCAGATATTGATATTCAGAAATTTTATAATTTTCATATAAAAAATAACCCATTAGTAAGTCTTGCTGTTTCTGATAGAAAATCAACAAATTATTTGTTGTTTGATTCAAATAACTTTTTAGCAGGATGGAAAAGTTATAAAACTGATAAGCAAATTATTTCAAGA
>JAYEOP010000368.1:2433-10379 GCA_034723125.1 Bacteroidota bacterium
AAAAAATAACCCATTAGTAAGTCTTGCTGTTTCTGATAGAAAATCAACAAATTATTTGTTGTTTGATTCAAATAACTTTTTAGCAGGATGGAAAAGTTATAAAACTGATAAGCAAATTATTTCAAGAAAGTGTGATAGTTTTAGGCAGTACGCATTTAGTGGAATACATATTTTATCTCCGGAAATATTTGAGCTTTTTGAAAACAAAGAAACTTTTTCAATTATTACTCCCTATTTAAAACTCTCAAAAGAAAAAGAACTTTTGGCTTTTCACCATAATCATAAAAATTGGTTTGATGCCGGGTCTGTTGAAAAGCTTGAAAAATTAAAGGGAATAAATATTTAAATAAAGCTAGCATAAAGTTCTCAAAAAGGTAAAATTTGAATTGTTTTATCTTTTTTCAATAAATTCATTAATAATTTTTATTAGATTTTTTTTATTGATTGGTTTTGAAATATAAGCATCAAAGCCTTCATCTATAAATGATAGCCCATTAGATGAATGTGCATAAGCTGTTTGTGCAATTATTGAAGTATTTTTGTATTCTTTCCATTTTTTTCTTATTTCTTTCATTAGTTTTATTCCATCCCAAGGATGAGGAAGGTTAACATCACAGAGTATTAAATCAAAATACTTTGATTTGTTTTTATATTCTTTAATAATATTTATAGCATTGTTACCATTTGTCGCTAACTTAATTATAGCGATTTTTTTAAGTAATATTTCTAATAAATAACCACTACTATCGTCATCTTCAATAATTAAAATATTTGGTTTTATATATTTAATATTTTCAATAATTCTATCAATATTATCTTCACCTTTGCCTGTAGGAGTTATGAAAGAAGGAAGAATTAAATTAACAACAGTTCCAACATTTTTTTTGGATTTTAAAATAATTTCACCGTCCATGAGTTCAATAATTTTTTTGGATAGTGGTAAGCCAAGTCCTGCACCCTCATACGCACGTCCTAATTCTTTACTTTCCTGTGTAAAGGATTCAAATAATTTTGATTGATATTTAGAACTTATTCCAATTCCTGTGTCTGAAATTTCAATGAAAACAGTATTATTTTTGGCTAAAAATCCTGTTTTTATTTCGATACTTCCTTTGTTTGTAAATTTTATTGCGTTATCAACTATAAAACTCACTACTTTTACAAGTAATTCTTTGTCGCCAATTGCATTTGGAATATCACTAGGGATAAATGAAAATTTTAAACCTTTGGCATTTGCTTTAAATGTAAAAAGCTCATAAACCTCATTAATAATATTATTTGTTGATAAGGGTTGGATATTTATTTTAAGAGTTCTAGATATAAGTCTGCTAATGTCAATTATATTATCCAATAGGTTTAATAAGCGAGCACCACTTTTTTCCGATTCGCTTGCATAATTTGCTAAATCCTTATATTTTGTATTTTCTAATTCTGTTTTTAATAATCCGGAAAAACCAATAATGCTGTTTAGAGGAGTTCTTATTTCATGGCTAATATTATAAAGAAATTCTGTCTTTAACCTATTTGCTTCGTCTGCTTTTTCCAATGCTATACTTAATGATTTTTGAGTTTTCTCTTTTTCGACAATTTCATCTTTCAACTTTTTAGTACGTTCATTAACACGTTCTTCCAACTTCTCATTAAGCGATTCTAATTTATTGTTTATCAATTTAATTTCTTCATTTTTTTCTGAAAGAAGTTTAATAAAATTCATTTTAATTCGATAACGGCTATAAATAAAAATTCCTGTTAGAAGAATCAAAATGGCAATGAGTACTATAATTTTTTTTGTAAATATTTGTTTATCAATTTCTAATTGAAGTATTTTGTTGTTTTTTTCTAATAATTTTTCTTTTTTAATACTTTCAACTTTTTCTAATTCTTCAATTCTTTTTCTGCTTTCGTTATTAAAAATGGATTCATGAATATTATGGTAAGATTTGAAGTATTTTAGAGCATTTTTATTATCTCCTAATTCAAAATATAGATTTGATAAATTTAAATATATGGATGGTTTAAGGTTAGTTAATTCAAATTGATTTGCTAATTTGAGTGCATCATTGAGCTTTTTATCTGCATCTTCCAAATTCCCTAAATGAATTTGAACTTCTGCAATTTTATTAGATACTGTTGCAATTCCAATTTTGTCATCAATTTCTTTTCTGTATTTTAATGATTGTTGAAAAAAATCAAGAGACTTTTGATAATTTTCCATTTTAAAATGAATTAGTCCAATATTAGAAATTGTATTTGAAATGCCTTTATAATCATTTAAGTTTTCTTTTATCGTTAAAGATTTATGAAGATAAACAAAAGCTTGTTCAAAATCTCCAATGTCATTATATGTATTTCCAATATTGTTATATAATTTTCCAATAATGTTTTTATTTCCAATTTTTAAATAAGTTTCTAAAGCTTTTTTATAATATTCAAGAGCTTTTTCTGTTTTTTTCCAATCACTGTAAACATTTGCAATATTATTGTATGACATCGCAATCCATTCTTCATTATTCTTTTTTTGGGCTATTTTTAACGATGTTTGAAAATATCTAATTGTTTTTTCAAAATCACCTTTGTAATAAAATACTATTCCGATATTTACAAGTGCACTTAACTTGCCATCATCATAATCAATCTTTTTTGCTAACTTATAGGCTTCCTGACTATATTCAAGGCTTTTGGGTAGGTTTTTACTAAATAAACATTCAGATAACGTATTTAAAACTTCTACTTTTTCTTTGTCGTTTAACTTTGTTTTGCTTTCCGAATTTAAAAGATTTGTCAAGCTATCAATTTCGTTAGAGGCAAAAACTGCATTTGTAATCAGTAGAAAAAATAATATTTTTTTTAACATTTAGCGATTATTCGGTAAAATATAATAAAATTAAAAAATGCTAAAATAATATTTTTTGGAGTAAATACAAAAAATATTTGAAAAAGAAGAATAGGAATTGCTTTCAAATTTTAAGCTTTTATTTTGAGGGATTATCTTATAAGTAGAACTGTTCCATGTATAAGCTTAGTCTGTCCTTTAGTTCCTTTAGCGTAAATTGTATAAAAATATTCTCCTTTAGGAAGTAATTTGTTTCTGTAAGTACCATCCCATGGTGCATCAATGTCATTACTTTCATAAACTAAATCACCCCAACGATTATAAATTTTAATATTGTATTGAGTGATAAATCTGCCTTTAACTTTAAAAGTTGGATTATTTGGGTCATCATTAGGAGTAAAGGCATTTGGTACCCAAAGACTAAATGGAGTAGGAGTGCAAACATAATTAGAATAACTTAATTGTCCGTCTCCATTTCTGTGAGCAATTATCCTATAACAATATTCCCAATAATTTTCATCTCTTTCAGTATCTTTATAAAAAGTATCATTTGTAAAATGAATGGGCTTAAATATTCCCAACTCTTCATCTTTAAGTTGCACTTCATATTGAGAAATCCCGTCTTTCCATTCTTTGTAGGCTGTCCATTGTAATAAGGGGTCTTCTTCATCAATATCAATATTTAATAAAATTGTTTTACCGATATTACTGTAAGGACTTATGTAATTACAACTGTCAGTTACTTGAATACGATAGATGTATGAATTTGTTGCTACATTAACATTGTTATCTATATATTCCAAAACATCAGGTGTAACACTTAGGATATTTGAAAAATTATTATTATCAATTGAACGTTCAAGATTAAAAGTCATTGGTTTACCAACAATTGACGGAGTCCAAACTATTTTTACAAACTCATTATTTTCAACTGTTGCAAAGTCAAGTATTGCAGGGTCAACGTGATCGGTAAATTTTAGGTTTTTAAAAGTTAATCTGCTACATCCTTTTGAAGATGTTACTTTTAACATAACATGATAAGTTCCTGCTGTGTAATATATATTTGTCGGGTTTTGTAAAATTGATGAATCTCCATTTTTGAAATCCCATTGCCAACTACCAAGTTTGCCCGGGGCATCTATTGAAGTTAAATCCTTAAAATATATTGTATCTCCCAAACAAGGTGTGTTGAAACTGAAATCAGGAATTGGCATTGGATGTACTTCTATTGAAATATTGTATGTGTCCACACATGAATTATTAGTTGTTGCAATTAAGCTAACAGTGTAAGTATTGTTTGTATCGTAAACATGAGTAGGATTGCTAATTGTTGATTGTTTTGAATCACCGAATAACCAATTATAATTTAAACTTCCATAGGGAATTGTTGAAAGATTATTGAAAACAAAATTGTTGCCGTCAAGGCATTGGTTGCTGTCATTTATTGAAAAAGAGGAGCTTGGCATTGGAAATACTTCAATACTTTTTGTTAATGAATCCTCACAATTTAGATTGGAAATGCCAAACAACTGAACTTGATAATTTCCATAATTTAAATAGGAATGTTTAGAGTTTGTTAAGGTAGAACTATCACCGTCTCCAAAATACCAATTATAATTCAGTGTGCCTGTGTTTACAGAGGAAAGATTTGTAAAATTAAATTTGTTCCATTTTAGGCACTGTGTGCTGTCATTGATAGAAAAATTAAGTTTTGGAGAAGGAAAAACATAAGCTTTTTTGATAATTGAATCTTTACAATTAAAAGTAGAAATTGCAATTAATTTAACATTAAATGTGTCATCTGATGTATAGGTAATTGCAGGGTTAATTGCCGTTGATTGTTGATTGTTTTCAAAATCCCACAAATATGAAAGTGTTCCGTAAGGAATTGTTGAGGCATTTGTAAAGTTAAAATTATTTCCTTTAAAACATTGAATGCTATCAACTATTGAGAAATCTGCTTCTGGCATTGGTCTTACAAAAACTGTTTTTGTTATGGAATCTTTACACAATAAATTTGAAGTAATTATTAATTTGACACCAAATGTATCATGATTTGAGTATGAATGTTTAGGATTAATTGTTGTTGAATTTTGATTATCTCCAAAATCCCAAATATATGTTTGTGTACCTGAATTGATGGTAGAGTTATTTGTAAAAATATAATTGTTTGATGCAAGGCACTGAGAACTATCGTTTATTGAAAAAGCAGGAATAGGTGATGGATAAACATAAAGGTATTTAATAATTGAATCCAAACATCCCATATTTGAAGTTGTAAGTAATTTAACAGCAAAAGTATCATCATAGTTATAAGTGTGAGTAGGGTCAACAACTGTAGATTGTGTATTATCTCCAAAATCCCATACATTATTCCAACTTCCCCACTTTAGTGATGTTTCATTTGTGAAAACAAAATTATTAGCGTTAAAACATTGAGTGCTGTCGCTAATGGAAAAATCACTGGCAGGCATAGGATGAATGTAAGTGGTTTTTGAAATGGAATCCAAACAGTTGAGATTTGAAATAGCAATTAATTCAATTGTAAAAGTATCATCATAAGAGTAGTTATGAGATGGGTTAATTAATGAACTTGAATCACTATCTCCAAAACTCCAGTTATAATTTAAGGAACCTGAGTTTATGCTTGATGTATTTGTTAGGTCAATCTGATTTATGTTTAGACACTGCGTACTGTCATTTATTACAAAATCAGCAATAGGTGAAGGGAAAACATAAGCTGTTTTTTCAATTGTGTCTTTACAATTCAGATTTGATGTTGAGAAAAGTGTAACAGTGAATGTATCATCATTTGAATATGAGTGTAAAGGATTAATTTGTGTTGAAGTGTCGTTATCACCAAAATCCCAAAGATAAGTTTGCGTACCGGTGTTAATTGTTGAATTGTTTGTAAAAGCAAAATTATTTCCATTCAGACATTGACTACTATCGTTAATTGAAAAATCAGGGATTGGTGAAGGGAATAAATAAATGGGCTTTGTTACAGAGTCCTGACAAGCTAATCCCGAAGTGGCTTTTAGTTTGACAAGGAAAGTGTCATCATAAGTATAATTGTGATCAGTATGTGTTGTAAAGCTTGTATCTCCATCTCCAAACAGCCATTCGTAGCTCATGTTTCCTGAATTTATTGAAGAGGAATTTGTGAATACAAAATGATGTTCGTTAAAGCATTGTTGACTGTCAACTACTGAAAAATCCATTTGAGGTGAAGGGAAAACATAAACTGTTTTGCTAATGGAATCCATACAATTCAAGTTGGAGTTAATTGTAAGTTTTACCGTAAAAGTATCATTTGTTAAATAATTGTGTGAAGGATTAATTTGTGATGAAGTATCGTTATCACCAAAATTCCAAAGATAAGTTTGTGAGCCTGTATTAATTGTTGAGGTATTTGTGAAAACAAAGGTATTGCTGTTAAAACATTGTTGGCTATCGCTAATAACAAAATTGGGGACAGGAGAGGGGAATAGATAAACACTTTTTGTTAAGCTATCCTGACATCCTAAGTTGGAAGTAA
Organism: Bacteroidota bacterium; assembly: GCA_034723125.1. Lineage (NCBI taxonomy): Bacteria > Pseudomonadati > Bacteroidota > Bacteroidota bacterium. Next base: position 8,805 of record JAYEOP010000368.1, read on the forward strand.
TAAGTATCTCAACATTGTGAGTGTCATCAATAGCGTAAGTATGTGTAGGAGAAGTTAAAGCAGATGTATCTCCATCACCGAATCGCCATAGATAATTCATGGAACCTGTATTAATAGTTGATGAATTTGTAAAGTTGAATTCATGCCCGTTAAAGCATTGAATAGAATCATTTATTTGAAAATCAGGAACAGGCGAGGGAAAAACATAATTGATTTTATTTAATGAATCTTTACAACCCAGATTTGAAATTGTAATCATTTTTACATTAAAAGTATCATCAAAAGCATAAGCGTGAGATGGATTTGTAAGTGTGGATTGAAGTGTGTCTCCAAAATTCCATAAGTAAGTATTCGTGCCTGTGTTTATTGTTGAAGTATTTGTGAAAACAAAATTATTTGTGTTAAAACATTGTTGTGTATCGTTAATGTTAAAATCGGCAACAGGGTTTGGAAATACGTAAGTTGTTTTTAGAATGCTGTCTGAACATCCAAGGTTAGAGTTTAGTACTAACTTAACAGAGAAAGTATCATCGCTGGAATAGATATGGTCAGGACTGTAATTTGTTGTGTTGCTACCATCTCCAAAATCCCATGATGTTGAATATGTTCCTTTTGTGATTGTACTTGAATTTGTAAAAAGAAAATAATTGGAATTAATACATTGCTGACTGTCATTTATTGAGAAATTGCTTGAAGGCGATGGAAAAACATAAGCAGTTTGTTCGGTTGAATCTTTACAGTTCAACCCTGATGTTACAATCAGCCTTACAAAGAATGTATCATCATAGGCAAATGAATGATTAGGCAAAACTGTAGAATTGCTATCTCCGAATCTCCAAAAATAATTCATTGTTCCTGAATTAATAGTTGAATTATTGCTGAAAGTAAAATTGTTTCCATTCAAGCATTGCTGACTGTCGATAATGGAAAAATTTGCCAGTGGTGAAGGGAAAATATAAATAGTTTGGCTTGTTGAATCTTTACAACCTAAATTTGATGTTGCAAGCAATTTTACTACAAAGGTATCATCGCTTTGATAAGCTAATCCAGGACTATAAGAAGTTGATGTAGTTCCATTTCCAAAATCCCATAAAAAGCTTTGAGTTCCTGAGTTTATAGTTGAGAAGTTTATAAAATTAAAATGATTTCCGTTAAAGCATTGGCTACTGTCGCCTTTAGAAAATATTGCATTTGGATTAGGGAATACATAAGTTGTTTTGCTCAATGTATCAGCACAATTCAAATTGGAGTTAGCAATAAGAAATACCGTAAAAGTATCATCAGTTGCATAAGTGTGAACAGGACTTGTAGTATTGGAAGTGGAGGCATCACCAAAATTCCAGAGATAAGTTTGTGTACCTGTATTTATTGTTGAATTGTTTGTGAAAACAAAAGAATTGCCGTTAAAACATTGTTGACTGTCGCTAATGTCAAAAGCTACAAGTGGAGAAGGAAATACATAGTTGGTTTTTATTGTTGAATCCATGCAACCTAAATCGGAAGTGTTCCAAAGTTTTATTGTAAATGTATCGTCTGTTGTGTAATTATGTGAAGGGTCTTTTAATGTTGAAGTTG
>JAYEOP010000369.1 GCA_034723125.1 Bacteroidota bacterium
GAGAAGTGAGACAGAAGTTGTTTTGTAAAAATGAATTTTGTTATTGTCAGGTAATGATTTTTTTTGTATTTTTGAACATCCTTATATATTTTAAAAATAAATTATGAGAATTATTTTATTTCTTTTTCTTTTGGGAGGTTTTACTAATCTTATTGCTCAAAATACTGTTGATACTATTGAGCAAAATTTACCGAAAAATCAACAATCTGTTGAAGATAAGTGTTTATTCCAAATTGGAATTTATGGAATTGATGGGCAAAAGAAAAAAAATATTCAGGTTTTTTTAAAACAAAAACCTTCAGGGAGGATTTATAAAGCCAAAACACAAAACAATGGTAATGCATTGTTTTTGATTCCTCTTGATAAGGAATTTGATTTATTTATAGGAAATAACAAAGTGATAAAAAAAATCAAAACGCCAAAGTATGCTTTTTCTTTTTATAAAACAACTTTTATTTTGAAGTTTAAGGCTATTAAAAATAGTAATTTAGAGCCTTTAATGGATTCGGTTTTTATAGATATTTTAAAAAAGCCAATTCAAAGAGCAGGGATAGGTGATGCAGATATAACAATTATTCTTTTAAACAGAATTAATAAGCCTGTTCTAATGACTGTACCTGTGAGACTTCTTGATGCTGAATCAAAAATTGTTTATATTTCTAACTCAGATGAATCTAATGGTGAAGCCCGCTTTTTTGTCCCGAGAAATAAATTTTTAAAAATCGGAATTTGCTTTGATGACTATGTTGGTCAGCTTACAATACCTAAGCATGGTTATATGATTAGGAAAAATATAAATTTTAATCCATCATGTTTGTCTCAGAAAAAACAGGATAAAATAACTAAAAAAATAAGTGAGAAACCTAAGCAAAAAGTTCCTGAAGTAACCTACGGATATATAAATATTACAATAAATAGCAATGAAGGAATGCCTATTCCTGGAGAAAATGTTTATTTAAATGTCGAAGGTTCAGATAAAATTTATACTTCATTTACAAATAGAGACGGTGAAGCAAGTTTTAAAGTGCCTGATGGCAAACGCTATAGATTGCATTTAAAATACGAGAAAAATATTGATGTTTTTGACTTTAGTGATAGAAAGGATACAACCACCGTAAAAGTGTCAAAATCATATAATTATATTGGTTCAAAAATATTGGAATCTCCGGGAAACAAAGATGTTAAAAGAAGTTATTTTAGAAAGAAATTTAAAGAATACGTTTCAGGGAAATTTAATTTTAATGATAGCACTGTGCTAAAAGTTATGAATCGTAATCCCCAGTGGAAAAATAAATTAATTGTTACAGACCTCACTGCAAGCATGTATCCTTATTCGGGGCAATTGCTTGTGTGGTATAAATTAAATTATCTTGATCAGGATATTTTAGAACTGGTGTTTTTTAATGACGGGGACGGAAAACCAATTGAGAGAAAAAGAATAGGTAACACTGGAGGAATATATTTTTGTGAAAATTGTAATTACGAAAATCTTTTTAACGTGATGATAGAAACAATTGTTGCAGGAAACGGAGGCGAAAATCCTGAGAATGATATGGAAGCTATGATTAAAGCAATTAAAGAAACCGAGAAATTTGACAACCTAATATTAATTGCAGATAATTACAGTCAGGTTCGTGATATGGAATTGCTTGAAAAATTGAATGTTCCCGTAAAAATTATTCTTTGCGGAGTAACTTCCTTTGTTTCTTTAGAGTATTTAAATATTGCTTATAAAACTAAAGGCACCGTACATACCATTGAAAATGATATTGTTAATATTGCCAGCACACTCGAAGGTGAAACAATTACAATTAAAAATAAGAAATACAGACTATCAAGAGGAACATTTGTGTATCAACCTGATTAATAAAAAAGCCCCACTTAAAGCGAGGCTTTTCAAACCAATGATTATTGTAATACAGGTATTAGCAATAGCTTAAGAAATAAATGAACTACTAATAAGAACCATTAAATTATAGACGAAATAATATTTGAATTAGTTGTGTTGAAAAATATTTTTCTTCGATTTTCTTGAAGATAATACTCCTTTGCAAAAGATACTGTTTATATCTCAAAATTCTATGGTTGCTTTGAACACAACTTGCTATTAGGCATTAAAATTATACATTTTAAAGATTGATTAAGGTTATAAAGAAAAAAATACTTTACTTTGCAAGATTAAAATAATTACAATACGTTTTTTAATGTAAAATTATAATATTTTTAGAAAAGATTTAAAATTAATTACTTATGAAAAAATTTACATTTATTATTTTGTTTTTAGCATTTTCATTTACTGTTTTTTCACAAGAATGTGAAGCATATATTCCAATAAAAGTAGGTTCAAAATATGAAACTCAGTATTTTGATAAAAAAGATAAACTTAC
>JAYEOP010000370.1 GCA_034723125.1 Bacteroidota bacterium
AATAACACTAACCACCGATTAAATTTTTGTCAAATATAAAGCTATTTCTGCTTTGCTCAAAAAATAATTTACTTTTTTTAGGTTACGTTTTTCAAATTGCTTCTTTCAGTGATGTTGGAAAAATATATGACTGTCTTCTGTCTTTTCCTTGTATAAATTTCATAGTATAAAAATAGAAATTATTCCTTTGGTAGCAAATTATTTTTATCTACAAATTGTTGATTTTTTTAGACAGTCTGACGATTGGTGCTATGCTGTGTGCCACTATATTATCACTAATTTTTCTGTTTACAAATATATTAAAGGAACATAATGTTCATGTTTACAACTAATTGTTGTATGTAGTATGAGCACGTGTTGGGCGTTCGCACTTTATTCTTCAATTACTTTAAGTACTTTTTCTAGTTTTGATTTCACTAAAGGAATAATTGTATTTGCTAAATTATATACTTCTGTGCTACCAATATTTGGTTCTCTATTATCCAATTGAAAATTTTTTGAAGCATTAGCACTTGCCATTTCAATATATATTGGATGTTTCCTTGAGTCAAAACCTCCTGCGATAGTGTTGTTAACTAATTGTTTCCACTCGGTACATATTTCTGACTTGTCAAAAATTGGTTTTTCAGAATGTGAGTGATAATACAACCATACTTCAAAACATGGATTACTCTTTGTCAAATACCAATCCTTAAATTTGTTACATTTTTCTTGGACAATCTGAATCTGAGGTATTCTAGACTCAGCCTTATCTTTGTCAATATCTAAAACAATCCAAACTTCATCACCTTCAATAAAATCGTATTTAGGGTTAGAATTCTCATCAGATTTAATTATACATTTCTCCGCAATATTCAATAATCCTAAAGGAGAATTATCTTCGTGAGGATGAAGTTCATATACTTCAATATTTATTCTTGAGTCTATTTCTTTAAAATACTCAAAATAATCAAGTTCTCTTTTAGCACCTTCGCAAAAGATATAGATACTTTTTGCTTCTCTATTCGCTGGAACTCTTTCGAAAAGTCTGTCAGTTAGTATCATAATTGTGCCAGTTTAAGTCTTGTAAATTGCCCAAGAACGGTATTGAGCCATACCTTCCATCAAGATAACCTTTTTGAATATCTATAGTTTTATGTTCTTTAAAATCATTCAATGAGTATAAGTCAGTTGAGCCACTTTTATCTTTTTCTGCAAACCAAATTTCATCTTGTCTGAATATTTTTTGGTCTAATAAATTTGATTCATGTGTTGAAAAAATCAATTGACCTTTTGTATTTGGGTCTAACGAAAATTTTTGAACTAATTCTTTAATTAGGAGAGGGTGGATACTTCTTTCAATTTCATCAATAATGTAAACTTGTTGATTAGAAATAATACTATTAAATGCAGGTGCAAAATCTAAAAGTCTTATAGTTCCATCAGATTCTTCATCCAAATTAAAAAGTACTTTTTTGTCTCTTTTGCCAATATGTCCAATTTTTAAAATTTTAACCCAAACTTTACCATCTTCTTTAACGACAATCAGTTCGTCCCCTTTATTACTTCTTAAACCAATCATCTTTTCGGGAGAATCTTCAAGGTCTTTAACTAACTTATCAAGTTCCTTTTCTTTATCTACACCAAAAAATTCTTTTATGTCTTTTTTCTCTGAAACCAATTCTGTTATCCCAAGATTGAATGAGCACATCAAATCTTTTGCATAATTCTTAAAATCTTTGTCAATATCAATTTTATGTGCCAAGGCCATTGGCTTTGAATCAGGAGTAATAATTTGAAGTGTGTCTTCAAACCATTTAAATGCAACTTTAACCGTCTTTAAATATTTATTATCTCTATTTGAAAGGAGTTTTAAAATAGGTTCGTTTGGCTTAACAAATTCTTCAAGTAATACTGTTTTTAATAATTGACTCTTTTCATCCTTTTCAAATTCTTCAAGAAAAGCAATGCTTGTTTTGTTATCATTATCCGTTTTACGTTCATAAATAAGTTTATCCGCTTTCTTGCCTAAACCAGATAAATATAATTCCTCAGTCATTATGGTGTTTTCGTTAAGTCTAATTCCATAATAGAATGCTGTATCTTCTTGTATGAATTCAATTGCAAGTACTTGGTGCTGATTATCTTTTGAATTGTTAAACTTAAACTTTGAATCTTTTAATCTAAAAGGAATATTTTCCTTGACTATTAGTTTTTGAAATAATTCTAACGATTTTATAAGATTCGATTTTCCCGCACCATTTGCTCCGTAAATTGAGCCGATTTTTAGAACATTGAAATCATTGTATTCGTATTTATGATGTTCCAAAGTTTTTAATCTTTTATTCGGTATTGTTGTAAATTCTTTTCTTTCTCCGAATGAGAAAAGGTTCTCAACTACAAATCT
>JAYEOP010000371.1 GCA_034723125.1 Bacteroidota bacterium
CATTAAAAGCTGATATTATTCCACACTCAATAAAAACGAGCGTAAGCCATAAAGTGTTTATGCAATTGAGTGTAAATTGAAGTGTAAATTTGTTGTTTTTGTTTGTAATATTGCATTTTAAAAAAAAGTTGATTTGAAAAAAAACAGTAAATATTACTTCTTAGTTGCGATTATAGTAATTATTGCTGTTGCTGTTTTTGTATTTCTGAGATTTGTTAAAAAAAATGATTCTTTTGAAGTAAAAAAGACAATAGTTTTTGATGGTAAAACATTTCTCAATTTGAATGATACTGTTGGCTATGTTGGTATAGAAAGGTGTAGGACTTGTCATTACGATGAATATAAAAATTATATAAAATCGGGAATGGGAATGTCTTACGGCTTGGCAAATCGCAAAAAAAGTGCTTCTGTTTTTCAAAAGGGAAAAGCGCTTTATGACGAAAAATCTGATTTTTATTATCAGCCTTTTTGGGATGGTAAAGAAATGAAAGTGCTTGAGTTTAGATTGAAAGAAGGCGACACAATTTATAAAAGAATTGAAAAAGTAGATTATATAGTTGGTTCCGGTCAGCATACCAATTCTCATATCATGAATGTTGGCGGTTATCTTTTTCAGGTACCATTTACTTTTTACACACAGCAGGGAGTTTTAGATTTTCCTCCGGGATTTGAAGATGGTAATAATTCCCGTTTTTCACGTAAAGTGGGTTTTGAATGTATGAGTTGTCATAATGCTTATCCAACCGCTGTTGATGGTTCAATAAATAAGTACAAAGAAGTTCCACTCGGTATTAATTGTGAGAGATGTCATGGTCCCGGTGAATTACATTCCATTGCTTGGGAAGATGGAATTTTAACAGATTCAAATGCTGCGGATTACACTATCGTTATGCCTACACGCTTAAGTGTTGATCTTCAGTTTCAAATTTGCTTGCGTTGTCATTCTCAAGGGAATTCTGTTCTTAAAGAAGGAAAAAGTTTTTTGGATTTTAAACCGGGTATGTATGTTACTGAGGTACTTGATGTCTTTAGAGAAGTGTATGAAAATGATGAGGATGCTTTTTGGATGGAAACACATCCTGAACGTTTAATGAAAAGCAAATGTTTTATAGAATCACACAAAAATCCAAAATATAAACCACTTACATGTATTGATTGTCATTTTACAGCAGGAATGCAACATATTAGTTTCGACCAAACACCTATTGATACTTTTGTTGCGAAATGTATGATTTGTCATAATAATGAAAATAATAATCTTTGTAGCGAGAGTAAAGATGTTCGGAAAAAGAATAATAATAATTGTATAGAATGCCACATGGTACGAACGGGAACTTTTGATATTCCACATGTTATAATTTCCGATCATTTTATTAGGGTTACTGATAAATGGAAGGAACCAATAAAAAGTACAAGTGAAATAAAAACAGGAGATTTTATCAGCTTAAAATGTATGACAAATAATAATCCTGATAACAAAACTATGGCATGGGCATACATTCATCATTTTGAAAAATTTTTAACAAGCAAAGCAGTTATTGATTCTGCATATAAATATTTGAAAGATATTCCTTTAAGAAATAATTTAAAAATCTGGATATATTATTATTTTCAGAAAAAAGATTATAACAAAATAGTAAATATTGCTGAAAAATATTTTGTTGAAAAAGAGAAAGATGCAATGACAAATTATCAAACAGGTCAGGCTTACCATCATTTAAAAAATTATAAGCGTGCATTATTTTATTATAAACTTGCTGTTAAGTTACAACCTTATAATTTGGAATTCAGGAATAAATATGGTGCCGAACTAATAAAGCTCAGAAAGTTTAGTAAAGCAATGCAAGAATTCGAATTTATTTTAAATGAATATCCTAATTCGGCAATTGCAAATAATAATCTTGGATTTTTGTATCTTTTCAATAAAGATTTTGAAAATGCAAAACTATATCTAAAAAAGTCATTACAGCTTGACCCTGATTATGTTAATGCTCACTTGAACATGGTAAAATTATATTTGGGCAAAGGTGAAATTGAAGTTGCGAATAATTATTTAAAAAAACTAAATAGAAAATTTCCAAACAATAAGGAAGTGAAGGAGCTTGAGGAAGTGATTCTGGGTCATTAAAAACAGTCCACAGTCAAAAACAGTCCACAGTCGGCAGTCTTCAGTCGGCAGTCGGCAGTCAAAAACAGTCCACAGTCGGCAGTCAAAAACAGTCAACAGTCGGCAGTCTTCAGTCGGCAGTCTTCAGTCAGCAGTCAAAAACAGACCACAGTCTTCAGTAGAATACCGTTGATTTATTAATTACTTTTCCTCTGCGTTTCTGCGCCTCTGCGTTTAAACAAATAACCAGTCGGCAGTCTTCAGTCGGCAGT
>JAYEOP010000372.1 GCA_034723125.1 Bacteroidota bacterium
GTTTGGTTGCCATATATGGTGGATTCCCCACAATTACATCAAACCTTATTTTACCAAAATCAAAAGGATTTATTTCGTCTTGATTCTTTTTAGTTGTTATGGAACTGTCGATTAGACTGTTTCCAAATTGAATATTTTCAAGGTTCGGAAGTGCTGGCATTGAAATGGTTGAATTGTCTTCATTTTCAAGAAGTTTAAGAAGTAATCCAAATTTACAAGCTTCAACTGCATTGTAATCTTTATCAATTCCGTAGATGCAATTTTCTAAAATTTCCTTTTTTGTTTCAAAAGGTAGTTTGAAAGTGTTAATTGATGTTTGGATTAACTTTTTAGTATCGTTTGCCAAATAATAATCCACTAAAACATCTTGTAATAACTGATAGGTTTCCAACAAAAATGCACCTGAACCACAAGCAATATCAGCAAAAGAAGAATTTAAAATTTCTTTGTCTGTTTTGCTTTCACAATGTTTTACAACCGTTTGGCGTAATATGTTCTGAATGATAAATATCGGAGTTGTAATAATATCCCTATCAATATTTTCAGGTTTCTTTTTTATTGAAATTTCGCCATTTTTAATAGTTAATTGCTCTCCAAGAAATATTTCGTATATATTTCCTAAAATGTCTGATGAGAATACTGAAAAAGAATAATTGCTTTCAGGAAAGTACAAATGCTCAATGATAATCCAAAATGCAGAGCTATTAGTTGAGATTATTTCCTTTGTTAATGGATGATTAAAAAGTCCTGCATTGTATTTTTTATCTGCCTCTTTGAATTTTTTGATTAATGAGTTAAAATCATTTTTATCAGCAAAGTTTAAAAGTGTTTTGTAAGCTTCTAAATTTCTATCCTCACAAACACGTAAAAATATGATACTATTTATATATGCCTGAACAATGTCATTAAGTTCTTCTATTGAAACATCTGGTTTGTGTGAGTAAATTTCTTTTCCAAGAATAATTCTCCAATCATTTATTTGCGATAAGAAAAGATTGTCAACACTTGATAATTTTAGTTGTTCTTCAATGTCTTTCCAAGTTTCATCAAATTTTCCGTTGTAAACTACTTGATGACTTAACTGCCTTTTAATCTCTTCAAAAGCAGATTCATATTCTGTGTAGTTATAAATATTTATGCGTGATTTTGTTACACAATCGTCTCTTTCAACTTTTTGAGAGCAATCATAAATTGCTAAATATTCAAAGTTTGATAAGACTGATATTTTCAGTTTTGCTGTAAATCCATATCTGCGAATCTGCTTTGCGGGTTCATTATCTTTTCCGATTTTTACATTTGGTTTTTTTGCTTCTAAAAAAAACTTTCGTTCAGAAAAAAGCCTAAAAGTGTAATCAGGTTTCTTTGTGTTTGTCGTTGCATCTGCTTTTAATCCTTCTTCTAATAAAACTTCACGCTCATTTGTAGGTTTTCTTTCTGAGTTTTTAATATCCCAACCAAGTAATTCGAAAAATGGGTCTAAGAAATCAGTTCTGAGTTGAGTTTCGTTATAACTCGCTTTAAGATATGTTTCTCTATTAGAGTGATATTTTTTTACAAGGTCTTTTACAGTCATAATTATTTGAAATTTAGTGAACCTTGTTTAACATTTTTGTTTTTCAAGTATTGGATTTTTTCTTCTGCTACTTTTAGAATTTCATCAGGATTTTTTTCTCCCAAAATTTGATAAGCCACCTTGTCGCTAAAAAAAATCAGGCTTAATGTTTTTTCACTTTCGTTAAATAATTTAGAAAGTAGTGGTAACATTTCTTTATTTGCGGTTCTTTCTCCTCTTTCTATTTTACTAAGTGTTGAAGGGTCTAAATCTAATACAGATGCTACCTTTCTAAGCGGAAGTTTATGTTCTTCCCTTAGTTTTTTAATATATCCTCCAAATGATTCTCTCGCTGTCATTCCATAATTTTTATTCTTAAATAATATTTCAGGTCAATAATTGTCCAAAGGTACTATTTTTTTTTCGAGTGCGGTGGAAAAATTTACTTTTTTATTTTTTTAACGTTGAATTTGTGGGTCAGTAAAAAACAAATGTATAAAATGTGTAGTAAGTTTTTAACTTGTTTTCCTTTCAGTTATTTCAATGCTCGGTCATTCCTTTAGCTTTATTTTATGTCTAATGAAACCTCCATAATACAGCTTAAAATTAAATTTAGCAATAAATGTTAATAATCACTAAAAATATATCAGCAAAAATAAAGAAAATTATCCTTTTCTAAAATCAGCATTTTAGTGCCTATGCACTTCTTTAAATTTTCTTACCTTTGAAAAAAAATATTTATGGATAATTCAGCCGAAATTCTTTATCAAACAATTCATAATATCACAGATATTTGCTACAAAAAAGATGTTCATTTTGCTGTACTTTCTCCGGGATCAAGGTCTGCTCCTTTGGCTTTAAGTTTTATTAGGAACAAAAATATCAAACATTTTATTATTAATGACGAACGTTCTGCAGGATACTTTGCTTTGGGACTTGCACAGCAAACAAAAAAAACCGTAGTACTAGTTTGCACCTCAGGAACAGCCGCTTTAAATTATGCACCGGCAGTTGCCGAAGCGTATTTTCAAAAAATACCACTATTGATTTTTACAGCCGACAGACCTCCTGAATCAATTGAGCAGCAAGGAAATCAGACTATACATCAATACAAGCTTTATGAACCTAATGTTTTAAAAAGTTTTCAGTTGAACATTTCTTATAATGATAAAAATGCTGAGGATGAAGCTTACAGAATAGTATCGGAATCAATAAATATTTCACAATATCCACAAAAAGGTGCTGTTCATATAAATGTACCAATGCGTGAACCACTTTATCTGAAAAATATTCCGCAACGACAAGATCAAAATCCAAAAGTTATTGATTTGCTTAAACCAGACTTAAAAATCCCAAGAGCTACACAAAAGAAACTAATTGAAAAACTTATTACTCATAAAAAAATTCTTGTTGTTGCAGGTGTGTTTGAGCATAATACTACTTTTAAAAAGATTATTGATAAGCTTTTAGCTATTACAGATATTTGTTTTGTTCGTGATATTACATCAAATATTCCTGATTTAAAACATGCAATTATTCATCATGAGGAATTGCTAACGAATTATGAAGGAAATATTTCAGATATTCAACCTGATTTGTTGATTACTTTTGGTGGTCAAATCGTATCAAAACCTTTAAGAATATTCTTGCAGGAAAATAAAGCAAAAGAACACTGGCATATTGACGCTACTGCAAAATCCCCTGATACTTTTCAATCAATAACAAAAACCATTGCAATTCATCCTGAAGAATTTTTTAGAATTTTATTAAAAAATATAAAACTTTTTAAAACAAAATCATTTCACGGTTTTTATAAAAAATGGGAAAAGCTTGACGATAATGCTATTAAAAATGTAGAGCAAAAAATATCTTCGGATGATGAGCTTTATTTCATTTCAGAAATACTGAAAAAAATTCCTAAGAACTCAATTTTACAACTTGGAAATGGCTCTATTGTAAGGCAGGCAAGCTATTTGAGTTTTATTAAAAATAAATTTGCAAAAAGTATTGAAGTCTATTCCAATCGAGGTACATCAGGAATTGACGGATGTTTGAGTACAGCAATAGGAAGTGCTGTTTCTACGGACAAAATCGTTACTCTTATCATTGGTGATTTAAGTTTTTTTTACGATAGAAACGCTTTTTGGAATAAATATTTGCCAAAGAATTTAAAGCTAATTGTTATCAATAATCATGGTGGAGGAATATTCAGAAAAATGCAAGGACCACAATCTCAACCCGAACTTGACGAGTATTTTACAACACCTCATAAGTTAAGTATTAAAAAAATTACTGAGCAATACGAAATTGAATATTTCAAATGTACTAAGCCTTCAAAAATCAAAAAATCTTTGAGTGACTTTTACAATTACAACAAGAAAACTACTGTTTTGGAAATTGATATTGATGACGTGAAATAAAAATCCGAAAAGTTATTCTTCAATTAATTCTTGCCATTCTTTAGGAAAATTTTCTTTATTAATATGTACACCATTCTTTTCAAGTATTGAAAGAACTTTTACATAATCTTCTTTTTTACCTACCATTTTAAGAGGCTTGCGTGATATTTTTAATAATTGGTCTATAACACCTTTTCCGTTATCATCTTTCAAATGAACATTGGAACCGTTTTCTATTAAAATTTCTGCTACATCAATTTTTGCATTATTTACTGCCAACATTAGTGCGGTATTGCCATCTTTTCCATGAATATCTAAGTTGGTACCTTTTTCTACTAAAATTTTAACTGCATTTGTATTGCCTAATTTAGAAGCAATAATTAATGCAGAATTTCCTTCATTATTAATTCTGTTAACATCTGCATAATTATCAATCAAATGCGTTATCATTTTTGTTGAATTGTTTTTTGCAGCTATCATCAAAGCAGTATCAGCAGTTTCTACAATTTTTGCATTAGCATCAGCACCTTGTTGTATCAAAACATCAGCTAATTCCAAATCTCCATTTTCTAAAGCTTTTAGTACTGCATGGTCAAATATTCTTACATCTTCTCCATGAAATTTCGCACCTTTATTAAACAATTCTTTTACCTCAGAAGTATTACCTTCAAGTAATGCAAACAATAATTTTGTTTCAATATTAAATTTACTTTCGTCAACTTTATTTTTTAATGACAACAAATAATTGATAATTGGTTTTTCATTTATTAATACTGCTGTAATAAAAACCGTACTTCCGTTTTTATCTTTTTGACATGTGTTAATACCTGCGTTAACAAGTATTTTTACAGCTCCAAGTTGTTTTGATTGGACAGCAATCATTAAAGCATTTTCCCCGTCAATATTTGTAGAATTTAAATCAACTTTGAATTTAAGTAAGGTTTCAATGGCTTTTAATTTGCCGTTAGCAACAGAGTGCATCAAAGCAGTTTTACCTTCTTTATCTTTATAATTTATATCACTTCCTGCCCCAATAAGCAACTCAATAATTTCAATATTCTCCTTAGATGCGGCAACATGCAATGGAGTATTGCCTTTAATATTTGTGATTTGCAAGTTTACAGGCATTGCAATTAATTTTTTTGTGATTTCAATATTTCCCTGTGTTGCAGCCTTCATCAAAGGAGTGTTGCCTTCATCATCCTGAGAATTAGGGTTTACACCTTTATCAAGGAGTTTTATGGCTTTTTCAATATTATTAGTTGCAATTGCTTTATGCAAAGACTTTATTTTATTTCCAAATAACATAAACGTATATTTAATTTTTCATAAAATTGAAATTAGAGCAATAATAACACATTTTTTTCAATGGTGGTAAAATTAATTATTTTTTTTTGATTTAATTATTTTTAATGTATTTACGCATTAATGTTTCATCACCGGAAAATTGAGGTATTTTTTTGAGAACATCAAATATTTTTGTTTCCTCTTCAATTTCTACTTTTTTTCTTTATTCTTATTTCCCTACTGTTGAAAGAAAGCAGAATATCCGGAAATTATAAAAAGTAAGATAAAAATACTAAGCCATCTTAATTTGTTTTTAATTTTCATATATTTACTTTTTTATTGTGTTAAAAAAACAAATTTATGTAAATTAGGATTGATAACCTGAGTTGAAATAAATTATGAAAACATTTCTTTAACTTTATCAAAAATTCCTTTATCTGTAGATGGGCTTGGGATAAAGTTTTCAGAATTTTTCAATTCTTTCAGTATTTGTTTTTCTTGACTGTTTAGCTTTACAGGAACCCAAATATTTATATGAATAAGTTGATCACCACTGCCATAGGCATTTAAATTGGGGATACCTTTTCCTTTAAGTCTGAATATTTTTCCACCTTGAGTGCCGGCAGGAATATTTATTTTTGCTTTAGCGTTTATTGTAGGAACTTCAACGCTTTTTCCAAGTGCTGCATCAGCGATATTGAGATAAAGGTCGTAAATTATATTGTTACCATCACGCTTCAAGTATTTATCTTCTGTTTCATTAATAACAACTATCAGATCTCCGGGAATCCCTCCTCTTGGGGCAGCATTTCCTTTTCCTGAAACAGCCAATTGTACACCTTCTGAAACACCTGCAGGAATATTAATTTCTATAACTTCCGAGCCCATTACTCTACCATCACCACGACAATTTGAACACTTGTTAGTAATTATTCTACCTTCACCATTACAAGTAGGGCATGTACTTGTTGTGTACATTTGTCCCAAAAAAGTATTTGTAGCACGCTTTACCTGTCCTGCACCACCGCAACTTGAACATGTTTGAAAAGCATTACTACCTTCTGCACCAGAACCACCACATACATCACAGGCTACAGATTTTTTTACTTTTATTTTTTTCTTAGTTCCGTTTGCAATTTCTTTGAGAGTTAAAGCAACTTTTATTCGTAAGTCAGAGCCTTTAAAAACTCTTCTTCGTCCTTGAGAACGCTGTCCTCCTCCTCCGAAAAAAGATTCAAAAGGATTTGAACCGCCAAATATATCACCAAAACTATCAAAAATATCATCCATTGACATTTCACCACCTTGACCAAAACCTCCTTTTAAACCACTATGTCCATACTGGTCGTACCTTGATTTTTTATCAGGATCACGTAAAACTTCATAGGCTTCAGCGGCTTCTTTGAATTTTTCTTCAGCAGCTTTATTATCAGGATTTTTATCTGGATGATATTGTATAGCTTTTTTACGATAGGCTTTTTTTATCTCTTCATTTGACGCAGATTTATCTACATCAAGAATTTCGTAATAATCTCTTTTTGACATAATTATTCTCCAACTACAACTTTTGAAAATCTAATAACTTTATCTTTATGTTTATATCCCTTTTGTACCTGATCAACAATTTTCCCTTTAAGTTTTTTCTTAGTAACAGGTATTTTGGTTAATGCTTCATGTATTTCCGAGTCAAATGCTTCTCCTATGCACTTAATTTCCGTTACATCATTTTCCTTTAATAATTTTTTAAATTTATTAAAGATCAAATTCAATCCATCATCAATTACTTTGGAATCATCTGATTTATTTTCTTTTATTGATTGCAAGGCTCTTTCAAAATCATCAATTACAGAAATAAAATCAAAAAGCAATCTTTCATTTGCATGATCAATTAGTTGCAATTTTTCTTTACTGGTTCTTCGTCTGAAATTTTCAAATTCAGAATATTGCCTTAAATACTTATCATGTAATTCATCATGCTCTCTTTTCAACTTATCGTACTCACTTTCTTCTTCCTCAATTTCTTCCTCTTTTTCAAGCTCATCACTATCCTCAGTAATTTCTTTTTCCTCTGAAGAATCTTCTTCTTTCTCTTTTTTAATTTCTTGCTGTTCTGAAGAATCTTTTAGCTTTTCTTCTTTTTTATCTTTCAATTTCTCGTTTTTTCCTTTTGTCATTTGTTATCAATTTTAAGGCTCAATGGAGCTTTTTATTGTTAAAATCAATCACTTAACTCTTTTAAATAAAGCACAAAGCCCTATTCAATTATTTTGCCAAAAATATTCTTTGTCAATATGGCATGAAGAAAATATAATATGTTTTTCTTTTTTAAATTTTCATCACAAATTCTTAGTACAAATAAAAAATTGTTTGTCCTTATTTTATGAAATATCTTAAATTTGCTTTCATGACAAAATCCATAAAAAAAACAATATACTTTCATGTTGGTACAGGAAAAACAGGAACAACATTTTTGCAATATCGTGTTTTCCCAAAATTTAAAAATATTTACTACATCAATAGAACAAAATATAAGAAAGCAAAAACGATAATTAATAATACCAATCACAATAAATATTTAGTATCACGCGAATTTGACCAACAATTAGAGCGGGAAGTAAAATTATTTTCATCCTATTTTCCTGATACTATTCCAATAATTGTTTTTAGAAGGCATGACAGCTACATTGCTTCACAGTATCGAAGATTTTTAAAAAACGGTTTTAGAGGAAATTTCCAAGATTTTTTTGATTTGGAAAATGATTTAGGTAAATTTAAAAAGCATGACTTGAATTATTCACATCAAATTCAATTACTTGAAAAATATTTTAAAGCAAAACCAGTAGTTCTTATTTATGAAAAGCTCAAAAGCAATCCATCTGATTTTATTAATAATCTATCTGATTTAATGGATGTTTCTATTAATCTTGAAAAGCTTAATTTAACAAAAAAGCATTCTTCTTATTCCGAAAAGCAAATAAAAGCAATAGTTTTTGTCGGGAGAAAAATTAATTTAAGAAAAAGAAGAATTTTTGAAAATGGTATTTTACATTTTTTATGGAAACTTTATTTGGGATTTATTCGTTACACAATTTTGTACACAGCTAAATTATTCCCTGATTCTTTTTTTGGAAACAAAGCCCTTATTTCAAAAAATGAACTTGAAAAAATTCGGAATTTTTACAAAGATGACTGGGAGAAATGTTTGCAATATTCTGAGACTAAAAATTAAAGTGATACTAAACCGCCATCAATTTAATACAAAAATTATCTTTCAATAAAATCGTTTACAATATCAAGATATTCATCAAATCCTAATGTTTGAGGTACTCCATCTTTCCCATGTTTTGCACCTTCAACAGGATGTGCTTCTTTGTAAATTCCTTTGTAATTATTATAAATTAGTTCACCATTTGAAATTGCAATGTAATCATCCTCAACACCATGAAACCACATAAAAGCTTGATCAACATCTTTTATCATTTCAGCATTTTCTAGTTTTAAATCTGTTAAAAACTCAGCCTGAACATTTATCATTGTTGATTCTTGGGTAAGATTTTCGGCAGAGGAAAATGGTGATTCAAGTATTAGTTTATTGGGTTTAAAATCATCATAAAAAGCTGCTGCATAAGTTGCGGGTGCTGAACCAAGACTAAAACCATAAATTATCACTTGCTTGTTTTTAGCAGCATGTTGTTTTAACCAATTTAAAGCAGCGGAAACATCAGCATTCATTCCATCTTCACTTGGGCTACCTTCTGAAAGTCCATAGCCTCTATAATCAAACATCAAAACTCCGTATCTGTTTTTCCCTCCACAATTTGCCAATAATTTTGCCCTTGCCCAGTAATAATCCATGTGGTCGGTTTGCCCATGGCAATACAAAATTATTGTATCTGTAAAAATAGAATCAAGTTCTCCAATATACAGTCCCGCAATTGCTTTAGGCTCTGACTCTCCTTCTAATTTTGATTCAAAAGAAACAAAGGTAAGCATATCGTCAGCAATATCATATTGCGAAGGTAAAACAAGTTCTGTTTCTCCTTTATAATCGTCAAGTAAATATTCTGTAATTGAATTATCGTTTAAAAAAGCCATGTCATCAATTCGTAAACATGATGACAAGATTACTATCAAAAGTATTGTTATTATTTTTTTCATGTTAAAATCTTTTAGTTATTCCTAAAAAAATACCTGTTGCTCCGCTATTGCCTGTAAAACTTTGGTATGGTACAAACACATATTCATTGTTGTGCGATAGTCCAAGAAATTTCATTTCCAGAGAATATGAAAAACTATTAGTGTTGTAAGTGTAACCGATATGCGGATTAATAAGCCATCTGTCAAGTGTGGCTTCATCATGAGCTTTTTTCCCTGATAGCTCAAACCAATTAGAAATTCCGAGATATAAATAGTTTTTGTTTTTGCCATGTTCCCAGTAAGCATTTAAATCAACTTGAGGCCAAATTTTAAAATTAGGGTCATTGAAATGAAAAACAATATTTGCAACAGGGGAAACAGAAAGAGAAGGAATAAACTTATCTTGTTCAAGAAATTTGTAAGTTGCTCCAATATCTGTTTGGAAATTACCAAAAGCCAGTGAAGTTGTGTGAAGGCTACCAAAAAGAGTAAGATTTTCCTTATATCCATAACCATAAAAAAGTCCTGTAAGAGGAACGGGTATTGTTTTTCCCGAATATTCAATCAAAGGTCCGCCTGCATTAAAGCCAACAGAATGAGTTCCTTGTTCCAAGGGCTGTACGAATCGTGAAGGGGCACAAGAAACAATAATGAGAAAACTCAAAAAATAAATTGTTCTTTTCATAAAATAAGTTAGTTTATTTAAAAATGTAAAAGTACTACTTTTTTTATTTTATAAAAAAATATGTTTTAAAACTGAACATTTATTTTCATAGCAACTTCCTTTGACTCACCCTCCTGTCCCTCTCTGCAAGCAAAGAGGGATGATACATTTGTACATATTTCAACAATAATTTTCAAAAAATCAATTCTGTAAAAAACAACTAATACTAAACCGTCATCAAATTAATTAAGAAGAACC
>JAYEOP010000373.1 GCA_034723125.1 Bacteroidota bacterium
AGTGAGAGGTGAGAGGTGAGAAGTGAGAGGTGAGAGGTGAGAGGTGAGAGGTGAGAAGTGAGAGGTGAGAGGTGAGAATTACTGATTACCTGTTTGTTTGGAATTACGATAAAAAACATCATTCGTTAAATTTGTATAATTCGATGAAAATAAACAAATCACCAGATAAGCAAAACTTGCGACACGAAGTTAGCTCGTATGAGTCCGCATGGATAAACAACTTAATGACAATTAAATGACAGCGAAGCAAATGACCACTAAATGACTATTGAAACAAATCAACAAATCACCAAATAAACAAAACTTGCGACACGAAGTTAGATCCTATGAGTCCGCATGGATAAACAACTTAATGACAATTAAATGACAGCGAAGCAAATGACCACTAAATGACTATTGAAACAAATAACCAAATCAACAAGTAGTAAATTATCCGTAATTACTGATTCTCATTAGTTGTGAAGTGTTAAGTATCTTTATTTTTTTACCGTCTAACTTAACTAATTTTTCATCGACAAAAGATGACAAAGTCCGGCTGGCATTGGATGTTGTCATATTTGCTAGATTTGCCAAGTCGTTTCTGCTAAATCTTACATCAAGAAAACCATTGTTATCAGCAATTCCATAAGTGTTTTTTAAAACAAGTAATGATTCTGCTAATCGTCCTCTTACGTGTTTTTGAGTTAAATTAACAATCTGGTTTTTTGTATATCCTAACTCAAAAGCAAGTCTCTTAATTATTTCTAAAGCTAAATTTTCATCATCTTTTAAAACTTTAAAAACAATATCTTTATCAATATGACAAACTGTACTATCTTCTAAAGCTATTGCTGAGCAATTATAATTTTCTTTCGACAATACTGCTCTGTATCCAAATAATTCAACAGGTTTTACTAATCTAATGATTTGTTCTCGTCCAACTCCTTCCTTAAAAACTTTTACTTTGCCTGAATTAAGGCAAATTAGTCCTGTAGGAATCATTCCTTCTTTAAATATGGAATCTCCCTTTTTATAATTGCAATTTAGTTTGTTATCTTCTATTAATTGTCTGTTTTCAATTGGCAAGTTTGCAAATAATGAATTTTTATTGTTTTTACAATCTTCACACTTTAGAGTATTTTTGCAACCATTATTCATTTTGTGGGCATTTAATAATTATCGCAAAAATAGTGTTTTATAACAAATTTATCAACCTTTTTTAACAAAAAGATTAAGCTATTATTTTGACCAACGTAATAGGCAACAAATCAATGTGTAGAGTAAGTGTGATTTTTTTTTTAAAACAAAATTTAACTGAACCTTGATATTTTTTCAAGGTATTTCTTATCAAGAATATCTATTTGTTTGCTTTTTACTTTTATAATTTTTTGATTTTTAAACTGAGTTAATATTCTACTTGTACTTTCTTTTGACATCCCTGCCAGCTCTGCTATGTCTTTTCTAGTAATTGTCATTGTAAATGATCTTGTAAAATAAACTTCATTTACTAAATATAACAGTGCATCTGCAATACGTCCTTCCATATTTTTGTAAATAACACTAATTATTCTTTTGGATAAGTTGAGTTGTAGTGCATTGTAATGTTGAATTACAGATGCAACATATTTTGTGTTTGATAAAATTATTGATTTAAATACTTCAATATCAATAAGACATACAAGCGAGTCCTCAATAGCTATTGCAGATTTGTTGTAACGATTATTATCAAAGATTGCAGGGAAATCAAGAAAATGAAAAGGTCTTACAATTTGAGTAATAAAATTTTTATTTATGTCTGTTTCAATAAGTATTTTTACTAAACCCGAATGGATGTAAACAAAATGTTTTGAGGTAGTTCCTTGCTTAAAGATAGTTTCTCCTGCTTTAAAGTGAACTTCTTCTCTGTTTTTATTTATTATCTGAAGCTCTTCTTTGTTTAATTTGCGAAAAAAACATTGCTCTTTTTGAGTACAGTTTTCACAATTAAATTTATTTTTAAAATCAAACATTCTTTTCCATTTATAATAAAAATTGAGATATCTCAATTTATTTTTGCAAAAACTCAATGTATTTTCTGTGATGTTATTTAAATAGATAAATACATTTGCACGGACAAAAGTAATCAAAAATGGATTCATTTCTGAAAGTATATGGAACAATATTGAAACGTGAGACCTTGTCTTGTTCAAAATTGACTCCTAATAAAAAGTATTTGATGTTAAAATCATCAGATCCATTTCCTGATTATTATTGCTCAGAGCTTGACCCTACTGATATAAATTGCAAAATTCCCACATATTATTTACCATACAAATCATTTGATTTAGTAAATGATGATAGGGTATTTCGTTTATGTTTAGAAACAAAAACAAAATTTGACATAGATATTTGTTCTACACAAATTACCTTAAATGAAAAATATCCCAATGCCTTTAGAATAAAGGGGGATAAGATTGAAAATAAAATTGATGATATTGTTGATTTTATTATGAATAGCAATGTTGAGTTTTATAAATCAAAGATAGTAAGTCCTTTTTTAAGTAAAATATATCTTAAAAGCGTTTTTAATCTAAAGGAACTTAAAAATAGTATTTTTCAAAATTCAGTTTGCAATGATATTTATTATTTCAAAATTTCTGAAAAGCTTGATTGGGCAATATTTGAAAAACTTATAACTTACCTTAGGTCAATTAATGATATTAATAATGTTGATTTTGCAATAGGTTATTGGTATGATGAACCTAAGTTTGTTGATTTTGTTAGGATTTATAGTAAAAATATAAAAACCAGTGAATTAATATCTTTGCAAGAAAAGTTTGAGGATATATATAATAATTATAAACAGAAAACTTTAATTTTTTAATAAAATATATTATTAGATGAATATAAAAAATATTTCAATATCATTTGTCATTTTGTTGATAGCTTGGTTTTTACTGAACGGTAATTTTGAAATTGTTACAGTAATTTCAGGAATAGTGATTTCTGCTCTATTAGCAATAGTATTTTGTAAACACTGCAACATTTTTTCCAGTATTAAATTTACTCCAAAAGCGTTTCTATATTTTATAATATATTTATTCGTTTTTATAGGAGAATTAATTAAGTCGAATTTGGATGTGGCTCGTAGGGTACTTACGCCTTCTTTACCAATTAAACCGGGGATTGTTGAAGTAAAAACAAAACTAAAATCAAAAATTGGGCGACTAGTTCTTGCTAATTCAATTACATTAACACCCGGTACATTAACAATTGAAATGATAGATGACAAATTGTTCATTCATTGGATTAATGTAGAAAGTGATGATATTGATGAAGCAACTAAACAAATTGTTCAAAAATTTGAAAATTATTTGGAGGTAATCTATGGTTAATACTTTATTATATATTTCTATGATCTTTATCGGATTAGCTATTTTGTTGTCATTATGGCGTTTTATTAAAGGTGATACAACTATTGACAGGATAATATCTTTTGATGTACTTACCATTATTTCCATTGCACTAATAGTTATGATTTCGCATATAGCTGGAAGAGTAATTTATCTTGATGTTGCATTGGTTTATGGTTTACTGAGTTTTCTTGCGGTTATTATTATTGCAAGATATTTTGAAAAAGGATTATAAAAATTATTTATGGAAAATTTATTAGAAATAATAGGAGCGATAATAACTTTAATAGGCTCTATATTCTTGTTCCTTGGTTCGTTAGGGCTTGTTAGAATGCCTGATGTTTACAATAGAATTCAAACAGGAACTAAAGCATCAACTTTGGGAACAATACTTACTCTTTTTGGAATAGCTTTAATAAACACTGATTGGTTTGGGAAAATCTTTTTATTAATGGTATTTATCCTTATTACTAATCCTGTTTCATCTCATGTTCTTGCAAGAGCTGCTCACCATATTGGAATGCACTTAACCAAGAGAACTGTAGCAGATAAACTGGAAGAAGAGGAGAAAAAAAATAATATAAAAATTAATGTTAAATTATAATGTTTAAATCATCAATTTCTAATTTTTGAAAATATGACAGATACTTATATAATAATTTCCATAGCTTTAGGATTAGTTATTTTGGTAATGGCAATAGTTGCAGTATATCAAAAAAAATTATCTGTAGTAATTCTGGCTACAGGAGCAGTTAGTTTGTTTGCCTCTGTAATTTATATTTTATTAGCAGCACCTGATGTTGCAATGACAGAAGCGGCTATTGGAAGTGGTTTATCAACCGTAATTTTTTTCTATGTACTAAATAAAATACGTAAGAATAATGCTTAAAAAAGGTTTTATACTCGTAATTCTTGTTGCTTTCTCATCAATTTTTCTGGGCTTGCTTGCATTCTTTAATGGTAACTCAGAATTATCAAACTTAGGTTTGTATTATGCAAATAATGAACCTTCTGAACTTGGAGCAGCAAATCTTGTAACAGCAATAGTTGTAACTTATAGGGGTTTTGACACTTTGGGTGAAGTTGTAATTCTCTTTTTAACGGCTGCAATTATTGGATTTTTCCTTAAACTTACAAAAGAGGAAATAGATGATAATACAAGAATGAAAAGTTTATGTTCAGCAAGTGAAATTTTGCAAACTGCAGCAAAAATTTTAGTTCCTATAATTTTTCTATTTGGAACTTATATTTTCATAAATGGTCATCTTACTCCTGGTGGAGGATTTCAGGGTGGAGCTGTTATAGCTTCAGGGCTTGTACTCTTATTCCTTGCAAATCCAAACATGAAAATTAATCATCGTTTGATTTCTGTCATTGAATCTATTTCCGGATTATCCTTTGTATTTATTGGGATACTGGGAATAATACTTGCCGGTGGTTTTCTTGATAATAGAATATTTGAATTAGGAACTTTTGGAAAACTATTAAGTGCAGGGACAATTCCACTTGTTTACATCTTTGTAGGATTAAAAGTCGGTTCGGAATTATCAAGCATTGTAAGTACTTTAAACGAAACACAAAAAGAAAAATAAAATGGGTTATTTTAATATTGAATATATTAGCATAGTTACAGGTTTTCTTCTAATATTAATTGGGATTTTTGCAATCCTGACACAAAAAAATATCATTAAAATTGTTATAGGCTTTTCTCTCTTCGATACAGGTATTCACATTGTAATGGTAAGTATTGGATATATCCGCAACAGAACTGCACCAATTCTTGATTCTGCAGTTGATATTGAAGATGCAGCAAATCAAATTGTTGACCCTGTACCACAAGCTTTGGTACTAACGGCAATTGTTATCGGGCTTGGTGTAACTGCTCTTATGCTTACCTATGTTCTTAAGTTACACAAAGAGAAAAAGACATTGGAAATTCAAAATTTCAGCGACCTGAAATGGTAAAAAATTATATTTGTAAATAATAAATAAAGCAAAAACATGGTTTCACCAATACATATAATCACAATATCTCTCGGAGTTGCTTTTGCACTTGGTCTTTTTGGGAATATACCTAAAAAAGTTTTAGCTTCAATAATGCTAGTTGCTCTTGCTACAATAACTTTTATTTCAGCACAATGGGCTTATGCATTATATTTTGGAAATGTAGAAACGACTCAGGTATTTACTGCAGGTTTTAATCCTCCCTTTTCTATAAATTTAAGAATGGGAATGCATGAAGCTTTCTTTACATTACTTATTAATAATATAGGTTTGTTGGGTGGCATTTATCTTTTTAACACACTTGTTAAACAAGGACGAAATGCAATAATTGTTTTTCTTGTTTTTATAATGGGATTAAATGTAATTATTCTCACACAAGACCTTTTTAATTTATTTGTATTCCTTGAAGTTCAGAGTATTGCTACTGCAGGATTAATTGTTTTACATAAAAATAGAGATTCGATATCTTCAGGTTTTAAATATATGTTGGCAACAGGTATTATTGCAGGATTATTATTAATTGGAATTATCTTTTCTTATTATTTTACAGGTTCACTTAATCTTGCTGATATTATAAATATAAATCCAGCAATTACTAAAGGCGGTGCTATTGCGGTATTTTTAGTGCTAATATCAATTCTTCTTGAACTAAAATTATTTCCTGCCAATGGTTGGGCTTTAGATGTTTATCAAAGTGTGAAACCTGGATTTGCAGCTATTCTTTCAGCAGGTTCTGCTTCTGCAGTATTCTTTGTTTTGTACAAGTTACTTCCTATTGCTCCCGAACAGTTCTATGAAGTTATTGCTTATCTTGGAATAGTAACTTTTATTGGTTCAAATTTATTAGGAATTAGACAAAAAAATTCAAATCGTTTACTTGGATATTCTTCTATAGGTCAAATAGGATTACTAATTACAATACTTGGTTTATCACCATTCTTAGGCGAAAAAATAACTTTTATTGCTTTTGGAATTCTTATTAGTCATTATTTGGCAAAAGCCGGATTGTTTTGGCTTTCTGGAATTGTTAAGCAACAGGATATTAAAAACTGGTCGAATCTAAGGAAAAAACCTGTTTTATTGATTTTATTCGGTACTTTTATTTTTGCACTAATAGGTTTCCCTCCATTTCCATCATTCTTTGGAAAGTGGGAATTAATAATGCAACTATCTGCTACTAACATGTTTCCATGGGTAATTGCAATTTTATTAGGATCATTCATTGAAGGTATTTATCTATTCAGATGGTTAGGATATGCTATAAAATCAGATAATTCAGAGTTACCTGAATTAAAAGTTCCTATTCATAAATTTGTTTTGGTAGCAATATTTGGTGTTTTAACATACCTTGTAGGATATTTTGCAGGCACTTTTGTTGAAGGTGTTAAGTTTGCAAATTATATTCCTTTGATTTTTATTGCAGCAATTTTTCTTATTGACTTTATTCCAGCATATATTAAAAATACACTTTCTATTGCGGCAATGAGTTATTATGCCTATACGGTTCTTCCCGGACTTTATGAAAATGACTTGTTAAGGTTTATTTTCTTTTCAATATTTATCTTGGGAGGTATTTTAACACTAATTGCTGGATATTCTTACAAAGGAAAAAGACAGGGTTTTTATCCCGCTACATTAATTATGTTTGCAGGATTAGGCGGTATTATTCAAGCAGAAACATTAATTCAATTCTTTTTTGCTTGGGAATTAATGACAATAGGATCTTATATACTTATTATCAGAGGAAAAAAATCTATGCCTCACGGATATAGCTATATGTTATTTTCTGTTGGAGGTGCATATTTAATTCTTGCGGCATTTGGTTTAACAACTGCTGAATCGGGAATAACACTTCAAGCTTTAAGTGCAGTAACTTTAAATGCTAATCTTATTTTTACAATGTTAGCAATTGGATTTATGACCAAAACAGCTTCATTAGGATTACACATCTGGTTGCCGGGTGCTCATGCAGAAGCTGAATCTGATGTTTCTCCAATGGTTTCAGCTATTTTATTAAAAGCAGGAGTTTTTGGTTTATTAATTACTTTTATTGCAATGGGTGCTGAACAAGCAGGAAGCAGTAGTTTATTATATGTTCTTGGTTGGCTTGGTGCTTTAACGGCTCTTGTAGGTAATATGGCAGCAAGTTTTCAAGAAGATGCAAAACGTTTACTTGCATATTCAAGTATAGGTCAGTTAGGTTATATTTTATTTGCTTTTGCAATGGCTACTCATCTGGGATGGTTAGGTGGTTTTACATATACTTTAAACCATTTTGCTTTTAAAGCTATATTGTTCTTAACTATAGGAGGAGTTGTTTTAAGAGTTGGCACTCACAATATGTATGAAATGGGCGGATTAATTAAAAATATGCCATTTTCATTTATTGCAGTTCTTATTGGAATAATAACATTGTCAGGAGTTCCTCCTTTATCAGGATTTGCAGGTAAATGGTTATTTTATAATGCAGTTTTAATGAAAGGTTGGTATTTTCAAGGAGCAATTGTGTTTTTTGCAGGTATAGTAGCATTCCTCTATTGTTTCCGATTAATTTATGCAATCTTTTTAGGACAACTAAAAGATAATCATAGAAATGTAAAGGAAATTTCATTATGGTTTTTAATTCCGATTTATACTTTAATAATGGGAATTATGGTATTTTCTGCTAAGCCTGCTCTTATTTTACAACCAATAGGAGATTTTTTGACTACTTATTTTCCATCAAATACTCTTACATGGACAGGAACATCAGCAACTACAAGCTTAGGTTACTGGGATGGAAATTGGGTGATGATTATTGTTGGAATAATGTTCATGATAGTTTTAGGTTGGTTAATAGCTACTAATGCCAAAGCCAGAAAAGTTGGACAGTTTGATATTGTGTATGCAGGTGAAAAACCATTCAGACCTGAAACAACTCACATGGCACATAATTTATATGCTGGATACAACAAGGCTCTCGGTTTTATAGTATTACCATACATTACAGATTTTTGGAATTGGATGTCAGAATCCATTCATGCAATAGCTGATTTCTTTAGAAGAATATATTCCGGTAACGGACAAACTTATGTTCTTCATATAATTTTATATATAATCATTACTTATTTTATTATTTTTTAAAATAATTTAGAATAGAAAGATATGGATAACATAGTAACAAAACTTTTATTTACACTCTTAGGATTATTTATTGTCCTTAATTGGGGTTTATTAATGGGAGCTACAATGCGAAAAATTGTTGCACGTGTTGCAGGAAGATACGGTATCCCTTTTTATCAACCATGGATTGATTTGGTTAAATTATATACCTTGCGTACATCTATCACTCATGGGATAATGTTTTATCTTGGACCTGTATTCAGGCTTGGTGGTGGATTAGGTATGTTCTTATTTCTCCCATTAATTTTTGGTTCAGAATATTTTAGCAATTTTTCATGGTCAGGTGATTTAGTTCTTATTTTATATTTCCAGTTTTTTGGAATGCTAGGTATGGCACTTGGAGCAGGAGAGGGTGGACATCCTAATTCTGCAATTGGAATTAGCAGGGGTTTGGCACAATTTACAACTGTTGAAATTCCAATGACACTTGCTGTTATTTCAATAGCTATTCAATATCAAACTCTTTCAATTACTGAAATTGTTGCTGCTCAGCAAGGTGGGGTTTTTAACTGGACATTATTTACTAATCCTTTTGCAACTGTTGCTGCAATGCTAGCACTACTTGGAGCATTTAGGCATGCTCCTTTTAATCTTGTTAAAGCACCAAATGAAATTCCAATTGGACCTCCAACAGAGTATCATTCTTCATTCCTTGGAGTTTTAAGAACTAATAATGCGATATTACATGTGGTAGAAGCTGTGTTATTTATGAATCTATTTTTTGGTGGAGCAACAAACTGGTTTGAATTAATACTCAAAACATTCTTAATTTATTTCTGGTCTGTTTTTGTTGGTGTTGTATCTCCAAGATTCAGAATAGAACAATCGGTAGTATGGTTTTTAAAAGTTCCTTTAGTTATTGGAATTATAGCAATAATTATTTTCATTTAAAATTTACAAAAAAATCAAATAATGTCTGATAATAATAAATCAAATAATATAGAGGATAAGTTTCTTGCGGAGGAGAATAAAAAGAGGATAGTTATTGATCCTGATGGAGCTGAGATAGAAATAGATCCCTTAAAAGACTATTTCTGCGATCAAAGACCGGAGGTAATAGATCCTAAGAACAAAGTTGTAGAGAAATTTTTAAATTGGGCAAGAGCTGAATCTTTGTGGGTTTTAGGTTTTGGAACAGGTTGTGGAAGTATTGAGATACCTCCTTTATTAACACCTAGATTTGATGCATTTAGATTTGGTGTTCAGATGAGACCTACTCCAAGACAATCTTCTGTAATTATTGTTTCAGGATATCTTGCAATAAAAACATTGAAAAGGGTTATTCGTTCTTATGAACAAATGCAAAGTCCGAAATTTGTCCTTGCTCTTGGTAGTTGTACCATAAATGGTGGAATGTATTACGATAGTTACAACACAATAAATAGACTTGATTATTATATGCCTGTTGATGTTTATGTTGCAGGTTGTATGCCTCGCCCTGAAGCATTATTAGCAGGATTTAATAAACTTAAAGAAAGAATAAAAGATGGCAGGGCAGAAGGAGCAAATGAATATGCCAAAAAGTTTGATTGGTATAAAGCAAATCAGAAAAAAATAATCAAGGATTGGAATATGCCTGATTATAATTGGTAGGTTGAGGATAAGGTTGAGGATAAGATTGAGAATAAGATTGAGAATAAGATTGAGAATAAGATTGAGAATGTATGAATTTAAAAAAAAGGAAATATGGAGTATGATGATTTTCGGAAAATGAGTGTTTGGCAAAAGTCATCGGAACTTGTTGTCCTAATTTATG
>JAYEOP010000374.1:0-2568 GCA_034723125.1 Bacteroidota bacterium
CAAAATAAATCCTGCTCTTTTTAATGAAATTGAATGTGGAAATATGGATGAAATTTTAGGAAAATATAATCTTTTAGAGTAGAAGTTTCCTAACCCGGATAAACCGGAAAAGAATAACTGCCACAGATTCACAGATTTTAAACTACCTTTGGTAGTTTGTATAAAAATTTATTCTAGTAAATTTCTTTTAATCTGTGAATCTGTGGCAGTTTATATTACACGAATATAAAAAAAAGAACCTAAAATTAAACAAATAAAAATTTACTTATCACTCCCAATTTTTAATATTCTATCTGTTCTTATACAATTATTATTTTCATCAAATACTTGAACAAAATAAAATCCGGATTCTAATTTTTCTATTTGAATTGTGTTTTTATTTTGCGAAAATGTTTTTTCAATTACTTTTTTGCCGGTAATGTCAAGTATGCAAGCTTTACGGATAGCAATTTCACTTTCAATAAAAATGGTTTTGTTAGCAGGATTTGGATAAACTTTAAATGATGAAGACAGTATATCTTGTGTACTCAACTTTGTCGGATTGCTTACAAGCTCACAACTTGCTTCAAGGTATTCATAATTTGTTGTTGCTTCCTGATTTGAAAAAACAAAATACCATTTGTCATTATTCGGAAGTGGTAAAACCATCTTTCCACTAACAATGTGTTTTTTGTATTGAAAAGATTCAAAGTTTTCACCATTAATAAATTTATCATAATTATTTTCATCACAAAGGAAAAATGAAACAGCACCTTTATCCTCAAGTTTGTAAGCAAATTGACTGTTTTGCACATCTCTATTATTGGTTCCTACTAAAATTTCTTCTGCATTAAAATTAATGCTTATTCCAATATCACTGCTTTTAGGAAGATAATAATTATCTGAAATTTTTAATAAAGGCATCTCGGCATTATCAAAAGTAGCAGTTTCTTCATATTTTTTATCTTTCATTGCTTTGGGCGAAATCACAGGATAGAGAGTGGTTGTGCTTGGAATTGTTCCGTAATTATGATGATAAACTTGTATTCCGTATTCTTTTTTATCTCCAATTTCAATCTCTACACTTCCAAGATGATTTGTCCATTGAAATGCACTTTTTTGCCATCCTGGATTGTAATAAGGACCGGGCTTGCACCAAAACATAACTTTTGCTCCATCAATTGGTAATCCGTTTTTATCAACAACATTTATTTTAAGAGTTGAAATATCCGTGTAATAATTTGTTTGAACAAATGAAGCTCCATCTGGTCTGTATCCTTCCACTATCGACATTGTCCAACCGCTACTTTCGTATGTTCCTCCTTTTAAGGTAGAAGTAAATCCCCAACCGCTTTTTTCAAGACCTCCTCTAAAAAATTCGTAATGATACCAATCTTCATCCCAAATCATTCCCCAAACGTGGTCTTCTCCTGATGAGCCTGTGTAAAGAAAAGGTACTAATGCAGTTCGTGAAGTAGCACTTAGCAAATAGGTGTCTTCACCACAATTACCATTGTTTTCAAAAAGAGCTTGGTTTGGCTGAACTGTTCGTGGTAACACAGCATCAACAGGAATAGCCCTTGATGCCCAGTTTCCAATTACATTCAATGCATTATCCGAATTTTTATATTGACGATTGAAAATATAATAAGTTTCATTTCTTTCCCAAAGCACTTCAGGTTTTTGAATGATTTCTCCAAATCTTTGAATTGTATTGATAGTACCCTGAGGTCCTGTTTTATTAACGAATGTGTAATCGTAATTTTTATTAGGATTATTCCAAATATAATTTCGCCAGAAATAACCATAAGTTTTTTGTTGTGTACTTGAATTGTTACTCTTTTGATAAACTCCCTCATCATGTAATTTTGGATGAACAACATACCAGTAATAAATGTCTTTTGGAATTTCTTTCCAAACAGTATCTCCCGGATTTATCACAATTCTATACTCTGTTGTTGTATAATAATCTCCTGTTGAAAAACTTCCGTATTCCTTTAGTCTTACATATTTTAGTGAATCAACAATATCGTAAATGAATTGTGCATTTTCAACAAGCATTTCTTTTTGTTGTCGGAAACGAGAATCTTTAAGTGATTCATAAGACAGAAAAGCCACCTGAAAAGCCACTTCATCAACTATATTATCATCAGCATTGTTTATTAAAGAGGCATAATCATCATCTAAATAATATTTTGTTAATTTTCTGAACTGGCGAATAAGATCATCTCTTAACCAATCAGGAGAACGCTCTATTGCTTGATTACAATCACTGTCAAAACCATAATCGGGTTTTATAAATTTAATATTTTGTGTAGATGGATTAATCTCAAAAGCTGAATATTCACCGGGAAAAAGTATTGCATTTCCTGTTTGAGAAACAAGGGTTTTTGAAAAAACATAGTCTGTTTCATTTGAATATGCTTGTTTGAAATTGGGTTTTATTGTCGTTTTTAATTCAACTGTTTTAATGTTATTTTTTAATTCAGTGTTTTTTGTTTTATTTCCTTCTTCTTTGTTCAAAGATATTTGAGCAAAAGAAATTGTTGTTATAAAAATGGAAATAAAAGTAACAAAGATTAAGCTTAA
>JAYEOP010000374.1:2668-3798 GCA_034723125.1 Bacteroidota bacterium
ATTTCTGCATCCCAACTGTCTTTTTTTGTTTTGGAAGGTGTAACACCACAAAGGTCAAAGCCGATTATTTTTTTTCCGCTATCACGTAGTATAGAAATTAAAACTACGAGTTCTTCAAAACTCATTCCTCCGGGAACAGCTTTTTCTGAATTAGGACATAGCCATTGTTGTAGTGCATCAATATCAATGCTTAAGTAAACATTTTTTGGCAATCCACTAATTATTTCATTTGCAAGCATTTGCCATGTTGTGCCTTTAAAAAGTTTTCGTTTTAAGTAATTATCAGAATATGTTTTTAAACGCTTACCATTTTCGCTTAGTTCCGATTTTGAATTTTTATTTTCAGCGTAGGTTGTTTCTCTCGTACTAACTTGAATGATATTTTTTATTTCTTTAATTTTTAATGCCTGATAGGCAAATGAATTATGAGAAAAATCAAAACCTTCAGGCTCTTGTCTTAAACTGCTATGTGCATCTATTTGGAGTAATCCAATATTTTTATTTTTTTTTGCAAGTGAATTTAAAAAGCCTATTGCAACAGAATGGTCGCCTCCAAGCACTCCCATTAGTATTTTTTTATCTAAGTATTCGTTGCATTTATCCTCTACCCATTCTTTTAAAATAATGTTTGAATAATTCACATTTTTGTAGAGTTCAATTAGTTGTGATGAATTTTGTTTATTGATACTTCCGTTATTGTTCCTTTTAATTTTCCTACTTATTTTGATAAGTTCCTGACTACTTTCTTGCCATTTTTTTGGAATTTTATGTAAAGCAATTCCATTTTTCCAAACATCGCTATTGTCTTCCCGAAAAAGAGATATTTTTTTTGAGGCTTTTAGTATTTCCTCCGGTGCAGTGGATGAACCATGATTTGAAGATGCAACATCCCAAGGAACAGGAAGTATAACAAGCTCTGAATCTTCTGTGTCAAAAGGAAGTCCAAATATTCCATCAAAAATTTTCCCGTTTTTGTCAGCATCAAATGTTTTGAGTTTTTTTTCTCGACTTTTTCTTCTTTTTGCTGGAGTAAATGTCATTTGAAATAAATTATGTAATGGCAATTATCGTTTAATTCTAAATAATCTCAAAATGTATTTATTAACAATTTAATTCGAGGGAAGAGTGGA
>JAYEOP010000374.1:3898-10289 GCA_034723125.1 Bacteroidota bacterium
CTCGACTTTTTCTTCTTTTTGCTGGAGTAAATGTCATTTGAAATAAATTATGTAATGGCAATTATCGTTTAATTCTAAATAATCTCAAAATGTATTTATTAACAATTTAATTCGAGGGAAGAGTGGAAAGATGGATGAGTAGGAGTGATTTCACGCAAAGACGCAAAGAACGCAAAGATGGATGAGTAGGAGTGATTTCACGCAAAGACGCAAAGAACGCAAAGATGGATGAGTAGGGGTGATTTCACGCAAAGACGCAAAGAACGCAAAGATGGATGAGTAGGAAGAATTTCACGCAAAGACGCAAAGAATGTATATATTAACCGAAAAAGTACCAGTAGTATTAACCGAAAAGTATCCAGCTAAAAGAACAAAGATACAACTAATTTCAAGAAGTAGTTGTTAAGATTTTGTTCAAGTTTTGTTTTGCTTTTTTTGTAACTAATCAGTGTCAAAATGCAAAATAAACAATACCATAACTCTGTGAAACTCTGTGTATTCTTTGTGGCTCTTTGTGAAATAGCTGTTGCACAAAGTTACTCAAAGAAGCTCAAAGTTGCACAAAGAATTTTTGCCTAAAAAAAGAAAAATATAATTTAATTTATTTATCAGTCGTTTTGAAATTAAATTGGTATTACAAAAAATTATTAGTGTAAATTTGTGTAATTCGATGAAAAAAAAACAAATCATAAAAAATGGAATATTTTTTCTCAGCGTCTTTGCAACTCTACCGTTTAATCAAATTAATACAGAATCAAGTGTTTTTAAAATAATTTCACAAGATAATTTTATCTCTTTTTTTGTAATTGTTAATGGAGGCATTATGCTAAAAGCGGTTTCATTAAACAAAAAGCTATAAGTTAGCAATCCGTTATTAATTGCATTTTCAATAAAAGTTTTAACAAGTTTTTTGTCTCCGAGTTCAACAGCAAGCAATAGTCCTTTACCTCTAATTTCTTTTATCAAGGGATGCTTTAATGCTTTTATAAATAATGAACTTTTTTCTTCTACTTCTGAAATAATATTTTCATTCAAAAGTGTTTTTAGAGTTGCGATAGCGGCTGAACAAGAAAGTGGATGACCACCAAAGGTTGTAGCATGTCCGAGAAGCGGATGTCCGTTTTCGAGTGATTTCATTATTTTTTGTGAAGAGATAAAAGCGGAAATCGGCAATCCACCACCAAGACTTTTTGCAAGGCATAAAATATCAGGTTGAGCATTGTATGTTTCAAAAGCAAAGAGTTTCCCACTTCGTCCTAAGGCTGTTTGTATTTCATCAAATACTAATAAAGCATTTGTTTCATTACATCTTTTTCTGACTTTTGTCAAAAAATTATTTTCGGGAGTAATCATTCCTGCAGCAGTTTGTATAGGTTCAATTACAACACAGGCAGTTTTGTTTGTTATCTTTTGTAATTCCGATTCATTGTTAAATTCAAGACTTTTAAAGTTTGGTATCAAAGGGCGAAAATTACGTTTATATTTTTCATCACCAAGTAAATTTAAAGTGCCAAGCGTACTTCCGTGGTAACTGTTTTTAAAAGAAATAACTTCATTCCTTTTTGTGTAGAGTTTGGCAACTTTTATAGCTCCTTCAATTGCTTCACTACCCGAACTAAGAAAAAAAGATTTGTTGAGTTCCTGAGGTAAAACAGAAGCAAGAAGTTCTGCAAGTTCAACGGTTTCTTTTTGGACAAATTCTCCATAAACCATCAAATGCAGGTACTTGTCTAATTGTTTTTGAATAGCTTCAATAATTGCAGGATGCCTGTGTCCAAGATTATTTACTGCAACTCCTGATAAAAGGTCGATATATTTTTTGCCATTTTTGTCAAAAAGGAAAACACCTTCTGCTCTTTCAATCTCCAATTGAATTGGTAAAAAATCAGTAGTTTGTGCGAGATGTTTTTTAAAAAGATCTTTTAACATGCTTTAAATTCCTTCTTTTTCAGATTTCATTTTCCCATTCTCAAATCATTGCCCCTATTAATTCATTAACATTTTTTATCCCGTTTTTGATGCAGTATTTTTCAATTCCATCAATAATTTTAACGGTTACAGTTGGGTCGATAAAATTTGCTGTCCCTATTTGTACAGCCGATGCACCTGCAAGTAAAAATTCAATAGCATCTTCTGCATTCATTATTCCTCCAAGACCAATTACCGGAATTTTTACTGCTTTGGATATTTGCCAAACCATTCGTAAAGCAATTGGTTTTATTGCAGGTCCCGATAATCCTCCTGTGATTGTTGATAGCTTTGCTTTTCTTGTGTTTGCATCAACAGCAATAGCCAAAAAAGTATTTACCAAAGAAACAGAATCTGCACCTGCATTTTCTACAGCTACTGCAATTTCAGTAATGTTGGTTACATTTGGTGATAGTTTTACAATCACATGTTTGTCGGTAACTTCCCTAACCCTCGCTGTAACTTCGGCTGCAATTGTGGGTGAAGTGCCAAAAGCAAAACCTCCTTGTTTTACATTAGGGCAAGAAATATTTACTTCATAAGCAGTTACTTTTGGAAGCTTTTCCAACTTTTTAGTTACTTGTACATAATCATCAACTGTTGAACCTGAAACATTAACTATGATATTGTCATTGAGCGTTTCTATTTTCGGATAAATTTCTTTTACAAAATGCTCAACACCTTTGTTTTGTAATCCAACAGAATTAAGCATTCCGCTTGCAGTTTCAGCCATTCGGGGATAATCATTTCCTTCACGAGCTTCTAAAGTAATTGCTTTTACAACCAATGCTCCAAGTTTTGAAACATCAATAAAATCAGTAAGTTCCTCTCCTGAACCGCTGGTTCCTGAGGCTGTCATAACAGGATTTTTAAGTTTTAATCCATTTAAATTAACTGATAGATTTACCATTTTAGTTCTTTTGTATTAAAAATTGGTCCTTCTTGACAAACAGTTTTATTGCCATTTGTGGTTTCTGTTACACAACAAAGACAAACGCCTATTCCACAAGCCATGAGATTATCCAAGGATACCTCACAGTCAATATTATTAATCTTAGAATATTTTGCAACAGCTTTCATCATTGGTTCTGGTCCGCAACTGTATATTTTGTCAAAAGTATATTCTTTATTTTTTAAGATTGAATGATTTGTTACAAAACCTTTTTCTCCTATGCTTGCATCTTCGGTTGTAAGATGTAAATCAAATAGCTCGTTGTACTTGTCAAGAAAAACAAAATCATTTTTTGTTTTTGCACCAAACAATAAAACAGGCTTTGTATTATTCTTTTTTAATTCTTTGGCAAGAAAATATAAAGGTGCTATTCCAAAACCTCCTCCTATTAAAAGCACTTTTTTCTCTTTTGCAAGTGAAAATCCATTACCCAAAGGATAAATCATATTCAAATTATTACCCTTTTCTTTTTTGCTCAAAGTACTGGTTCCGTTACCGATAATTTTTATCAGCATTTGTATAGAATTTTTTTTGTAGTCAACATTATGAATGGAGAATGGTCTTCTTAAAAAAGTTGTACTACTGTCCTCAACATAAATATTTACAAATTGACCCGGAATAATTTTTTCAAAAGTATTTTTTGATTGCACTTCTAAAAAAATGTAATCATTATCCAGAATTTGTTTGTTTATAATTTTTAAATCTTCAACACGTTTTTTCATTTGGGAGGTTCTTTAAATACATTTCTTTTAAGAAACAAAGATAATGAATAAGATGCAAGGCACAAATTTTTCTGAATAGCCGTCCGCGTGTCGCTGAAGCTTTAGCGGAGGCACAAGCTATTGAGAAAAAATTTTAACGCAGTCAGATTGTTTATTATCTTTGTTCCCAAAGGGTTTTCATTCCGAAATTTCGGAATCAGATACTTCTTCAAAACTTTTTACATTATCCCGATAGTGCTTCAAAATTTTTCATTGTCTATAAAAAACTCTGAAAATCTTAATGCGAATGTATTTAAAGAACCTCCCATTGTTATTTTTTGATGGCTCAAATTTAATTAGAATAAAATAATTCCACAAATCATTTTTTTGTGGCAGTGAACTTCTCTATGTTCTCTGCGATTAACACAGAGTGATTGTATGGTGGGAAAAACTGACTTAAACGCCTAAGTTCTAATGATTACAGCTTTATTTAAATGTGATAATATTGTACCTACGGCACTTTTTTTCTGTTGTTTGTTTTTACCATAATATCGTACCTACGGTACTGAAAGCTCCAGAGGAGCGATATTATGGTAACTTCTGTGATAAAATAAAAAGTGCCATCGGCACGACATTATTTGCTGAGTTTTCTTAGAGACACTAAATAGAACTTAGCCCATTAAGCTAACCAAAAAAAGAAAAGAACTGAGAGAATTTATAAAAGACCATTATTCAATTTTTTAATATTTTCTTAACAGAGATAATTTCTGTTTTATTAAAAACAACAACGAAATAAATATTGCTTTTATATTTTTCTAAAGAGACTTTTGTGCAATTATTTTCCAGAACTTTATTTTTAATGCATCTACCGTAAATGTCATAAATTTTAATTTTAAAATCCTGATGTTGAATTGATTTTCTGAACTCAATAAAAAAATAATTTTGAAACGGATTCGGATATATTTTTATCTCTATTTGCTCTATATTTTTAACATTTGAATAAATAAAATTTGTTGTTCCCGGACTTCCAAAGTATTTAGATGCTTTCCAGTTTTGTGCTAAGGAATTATCAAACAATGGATTTAATAATTCGAGTGTTGGTCCTTTTCCATTTGCTTTTTCATCCCAAGGTAAAGAATTGGAATAAGTTACAGAATCAATTTCTTGCCCGTATAGGTCATAAAAAAGAATTGATTCTCCAAAGTCATTAAGATTAAGTTGAGAGTTTTCTAAATAGTTTGGAATAAAAGGAAAAACCTCTGTGAACATTTTTTTGTTTTGACAAACAACTAAATAACTATCAGGAAAAATTGTTGTCCATTCAGGAAATGAATTAGAATTATTAAGGAAATAATAATGCGAAACATCAATAGGGATATTGCCATAATTGTGTAATTCAATCCAATCTCCGGGCTTTGTTGTTGGCAAGGAATTATAATTTATTTCGTTTACAACAAGGGTTTTGGGTTTTGAAAAAAAGGGAAATGCTCCAATATCTTTTCTGCTACTGTCAGCATCAAAGCCTGTTTTTAAATCACCGGAATTTATACATGGAGAATTTATTTGCAAATGAAAATTTGTATCCTTTGTTGAGATAAAAAGTGGATTTGCTTTTAAGTTATTTAGTCCTGATAAAATGCTGTTATCACACAAAGAATAGGAAACAAAAATATCGGAATTTTGATCGAAAATTATGGGGTAAATTGATTGTGAAATAATTGTATTTATCACTGTGGCTGTGCTTCCTCCTAACCCTGCTGTTTTCTCTATGCATTTTATTCCGTTTTTATTGAAATAAAGTGTGTTGTTTTCAATTTTTGCTTCAGAACTATCTTTGACAGTTATTGCTGTTTCGCATCCTGAAATTAGATTTTTTATTATAATTGCATTTGAGCCTCCAAAATTTTCATTACCGATTGAGATTCCGTTGTCGCTACAATTAAAAATTAAATTCTTACAAATAACGATATTTTTTGAAGCATCAAGGTCAATACCATCATCGGCAGAATTGTAAATCCTATTCAATTGTATTGTTCCCGAATCAACTTCAATAAATTCAATAGCATCAGGCACATTATGAAAATTACAGTTTTCTACTTTTATATTATTTCCTCCACGAATTACAATGCCTTCGCCTGTGTTGTTGCTGTAAAAGGAGGAATTTTGAACTTTTATTTTTCCATATTTTAAGCGTAAAAGTGCATCATTCCAGTTTAAAGAATGTGAATTTATTATTTTAAAATTAATAATAGAAAGGTCAGAATTTGTAGAATATATTTTCCCTTCATAAAAAACAACATTCTCGAAATAGCAATTATCTGTAGCATTTTGAATATTTATTTGTTTCCATGCATTACTGTCGTTTTGGGACTTGAATATTACAGGATTTTTTATTGAACCTTTTGCAGAAATAGCTCCATAAACAATGATTTGCAAGTTGTTGGCAATTAGAATTTCTACATCTTTTTTAATAAGCAAAGTAGCATTTGCATTTATTGTTAAATCAGAATTTATAAAATACGGAGAGCCTGAATTATTGAGAGTAGTATTTGTATCAATAACATCAGGGAGAATAGTTTGTGCAAATATGCTTGCACCCCAATTAAAAATGAATAAAATTATGAATAAATATCTAAGCATTGCAGTAAAAAAATATTTTCAAATTTAGGTTTTTTTAATTGCTTTGCATCGTTGAGTTTTACAATTTAATATTTTATAATTTTTATTCTACCTTTTGTTTTTTAAACTACGATTTTGTATATATTCGCAT
>JAYEOP010000375.1 GCA_034723125.1 Bacteroidota bacterium
ACACCTTTAGGAGCAACTGATATTTCAAATTCTGTTTGGCATCATATTGCACTGACTAAAGATAACATTTTAGTTGGCCGTTATACAAAAATGAATTTTACATTTTATGTTGATGGTATTTTATTAAATACTTGGAATCCAATAGATAATAGCGATGATTTAAATAATTCAGATGAATTAAGGATTGGTGATTCTTATGTGTCAAGTGATTATTTTAATGGTTTGATCGATGACCTTCGAATTTGGAAGGGAAGTGCAAGAACGCAAACTCAAATAAGAGATAATATGTATAATGAGATAGGTACTAGTGGTAATCTTGTTGCATATTATAAATTTGCAGAAACAACAGGTACAACTGCAAGTGATGAAACAACAAATCATAACGGAACATTAAATAATATGTCAAATGCCGATTGGATTACATCGACAATTCCAATGCCTTTTACAACCAAAAGTGGTGCATCTAACTGGAGTTCTACAGGCTCATGGACAAGTGGTACTATCCCTAATGTAAGTTGGGCTCCTGTAAAAACATCACACGATATTATTGTTGATGATGATTATGAAACAGAAAAACTCACAATTATTACAGGCACAGTTTCAATAAATCCAACTTCATCTTTATCCGTTAATGGAAACTTAGTAAATTCAGGAACTATTAAAATAAAATCTGATGCTGCAGGAAATGTTGGTTCCCTGATTGATAACGGAACAATTACAGGTACACAAAAGCTTGAAAGGATATTATCTGAAGGTGGATGGCATTATATTTCTTCACCAATTTCAAGTGCATCAAGTTGGCTTTTTACAGGAGCAGCAATGTATGAATATGATGAACCAAATGGAGAATACGATGCTTTATCAGGAGGTGTAACCATGACAGTAATGAGAGGCTACGATGTGTATTATATTGGAACAAGTAGTAAAACAGTTACTTTTGATGGTTCTTTTAATACAGGGAGTAAGACTTATTCTTTAACATACAATGCTTCAGACGGACAAGGATATAATCTTGTAGGTAATCCTTATCCCTCAACTATTGATTGGGAGGCTTCTTCCGGATGGACAGATGATTATGTTAATGCAACAGTTACTATTTGGGATCCGGGAAGTGGAGCAATTTCAACTTATGTACGTGGAACAGGAACAACTAATGATGGATCAAGGTATATTCCCGCTTCTCAGGGATTTTTTGTGCAGTGTACACAAGCTACAACACTGGGCATGACAAATGATGTGCGTGTAACAAATACAATGACTGCAAGAAGTAACAACAAAACAAATGAATTAAGAATGAAAGTTATTGGGAGTAAGAATAGTGATGAATCTTTAATTGTCTTTAACCCAAATGCAACTTATAATTATGATGGAAAGTATGATGGTCGTAAAATGTTTAGTTTAGTTAAAAGCGATCCTCAAATATATTCCGTAAACCAAAACAGTGATGAGTTTGCAATAAATTCCATACCATTTCAAAAAGGAAGTTTTTATATTCCATTATATCTATATTCTGGCGTTGGTGAAAACAATACACTAGAATTTGATTTAAGCAAATTGAATATTTCTTCTGATGTTTATCTTGAAGATATTAAATCCGGAGAAATAATAAATATCAGAAATAATGAATCCTACCATTTTTATGCAACTCCGTTAGATAATCCTTATCGGTTTAGAATACATTTTTCTCCTTGTGATAAAATTAGTAATACGACTATTACTGATAATCCTAAAAATAATGTAAACGTCTATTCTTCTGACAATTTTATTTTTCTTTCTTTTATTAACTCAACAAATCAATTAGCAACAATTTCTGTTTATGATATTGCTGGAAAGCAAGTATTGTCAAAAGAAATTCAAACGAGTGCTTTGCAAAAAATTGAGCTTAATAGTCCGGCAGGGGTATATATTGTAACTGTTACTGTTAATAATAACCGTATTGCCAAAAGAATATCTATTTGGTAAAAGCATTTTTTAATGCATATCACAAATTATAAATACAAAATAGTTGTTAATCATAAAAACATAAGTAAAGATTTGTCATAACAAATCCTAAGCACACAATTACTATTGGGGGGTTCTATAAATACATTCGCATTAAGATTCTCAGAGTTTTTTATAGACAATGAAAAAATTTGATGCAAATCGGGATAATGTTAAAATTTTTGAAGAAGTATATGTTCCGAAATTTCGGAATGAAAACCCTTTGGGAGCAAAGATAATAAACAATCTGACTGCGTTAAAAATTTTCTCAATAGCTTGTGCCTCCGCTAAAGCTTCAGCGACACGCGGACGGCTATTCAGAAAAATTTGTGCCTTGCATCTTATTCATTATCTTTGTTTCTTAAAAGAAATGTATTTATAGAACCCCCC
>JAYEOP010000376.1 GCA_034723125.1 Bacteroidota bacterium
GTTGTTTTGTTGCAATTTTCTATTCGTCAACTTTTCTAATCTTGAATCCACTTTAAAAAGTAATGAGTGCAGGTTTTGAAAATCAGGAATTGCCCCATTCC
Source organism: Bacteroidota bacterium (assembly GCA_034723125.1). Classification (NCBI taxonomy): domain Bacteria; kingdom Pseudomonadati; phylum Bacteroidota; species Bacteroidota bacterium. The sequence goes on from JAYEOP010000376.1 coordinate 102, forward strand.
CTAAAGGGAGTCCTGATTTTCAGCTATTTCCCTCTTTAGGGTTTGGGGTAGAAAGGAGCTGAAAATCATTTTAAGACTTTTTAGAGTGGACTCAATCTTATTTTTCCTCAAATTAATTTTTTCCCGAGAATATTCATATATTTGATAATGAATTTTAGTTCAAATTGAGGATAAATAATAAATATTTATGGGACAAAAAGAAAAACTTTATGATGCTTTTGGAGAATTGGTTTATGCATTAGCACTATCGGACGGAGAAATACAAAGTGTAGAAATCGAGGTTCTTGAAAACATACTTAAAACACACCACTGGGCAAAAGAAATTAAATGGTCATTTGATTATGAATCATTAAAAAAAAGAACTGTGGAGGATGCATACAAAAAAGCTATGTTTATTTTTAAAGATCATGGTCCTGATCCCGAATACAAATTTATGCTGGACGTGTTAACAAAAGTTGCAGAAGCTTTTGAAGGAATTGTTCCTGCCGAAAAAGAAATAATTGATAAATTTCAAAAGGAATTAAAAGAAAAATTTTTGAATGATATTGAAAAAATGAATTAATATTTTAGGATTGTTAAATCAAAACAATTGCACCATTATTGATATAAATGAAAAGCTAACTTCACATCAATTTTCAAAAGTACAATTATGAAAAAAATGAATTTCAACCATATTTTTATACTTTTTATAAGCATAGTAATTTTATCAGGCTGTTCAAGTTCAACTCTTATACATTCCGAACCTCCGGGTGCTACTATTTATATTGATGGTGAAGAAGTTGGAGAAACTCCTTACAGATATTCTGATGAAGATATATTTTTCACCAAACATGATGTCAAATTAGAAAAAGAAGGTTATCAAGATTTTTATTCTTCATTTCGCAGAGATGAAGAAATAAATATTCCTATTGCTATTGGTGGTTTTTTTGTATGGCCTATATGGTTATGGGTTTTTGATTATGATTATTCAAGAACTTACGTTTTAAAACCTCTTGAAAACGGGGATGTTTATAAAAAAGAAAATACAAGTTCAAAAGCTAAACGATTAAGGGAAATGAAAGAATTATTTGACGAAGGAGCAATTACAAGAGAAGAGTATGAAAAAGAGAAAGAAAAAATATTAAACGAAAAAGAATAATTTCATATAAATGCTTTTATTCAACAATCATTTTTTTTGTTAAAGATTTATTTCCACGTTTAATTTCTAAAATATAAATTCCCTTTTTAAAGTTATTTTCAATCTTGATTTTTTTAATCCCCTCTCCTGTTACACTATCTTCAATAATAGCCTTACCGTCAATTGTATAAACTCCCACAGTTACTTTCTTGCTTGTTTTATTGTAAAATTCAACAGTAATACTTTCGTTTGAAGAGTTAAAATTCAATCCTTCAAGCTTTAGATTATTTTTATTATTTACATAACTTTTTTCACTAAAATCTTCAATTATTATTTTATTATCAACTTGTTTTATTTTTACAATTATTTTCTTTTTATTTACATCCTTATCATTCATTATAACTTTTGAAATTTCTTCAGTATCCTCCCCCTCTATTCTGATAACAACAACTTTTTTATTATTAATTGATTTAACAATATCTTCTTTGGTCTTTTTAACTCCCATTTTCAGTGAATCAAGATTTTTTTTAATAGCTTCTTTCTCAACTTCATCAATTTTAATCAATTTTTCAAAATCAATACTTTGAATGCTTTTGTTAATTTCTTCTATTATTTGCTCAACATCTATTTCTTCAGCGGCTTGTTGAAGACTTTGTTCTATTTTCAAAAGTATTTTCTCAGTTTTAACTGTGTAAATTTTATTTTGAAATGAATCTGTTGAAACAATTATTACCTTTTTTGCATTTTCAATCCCCTTGTTTATTTGTTTATTTATTTCATTTAGGGACTTTTCGTTAATAAGCTCTTGGTTTTTATAGGTTTTAACCGAAATACCGGTATCACTTCTTGTAATAATTATTTCTTTATTAATGTTTTTACCATCCTCATCAACAAGCTCAATTTGTATTACTTTTTTCTTGGTTTTATTTTGTGAAAACACAAAATTTGAAAAACTTAAAAAGATAATAATTAAAAGGAATATTCCTATTTTATTGATTGTTTTGACTTTATCTTTCATATTATTAATATTTAAATGCTTTTTTACTAAACAAAAATACAAATTAGTTTTTAATTTTTAGCTTTTAGTTTTTAGCTTTTTGCCTTTAGCTTTTGGCTTTTAGCCTTTAGCTTTTTGCTTTTAGCCTTTAG
>JAYEOP010000377.1 GCA_034723125.1 Bacteroidota bacterium
TTTCCGGCAGAATCTAATTTTTGAATAAATATATCGTAATAACCAGCAGAAGTTAAATTGGAGGTTCCGGTTCCTGGGTCAAAATCTACTGTTTCCTTAAATTGACCTGTTGTATAAACATTGCCAGTGGCATCTGTTGTAATGGAATGCCCCACATCATAATCAGTTCCGCCCATTTGTTTTGCCCATAAAAGATTTCCGGCAGAATCTAATTTTTGAATAAATATATCGTAATAACCAGCAGAAGTTAAATTGGTGGTTCCTGCTCCCGGGTCAAAGTCTGCTGTTCCTATAAATGAACCTGTTGTATAAACATTGCCAGCGACATCTGTTGTAATAGAGTAGCCGTCATCATGAGAAGTTCCGCCCATTTTTTTTACCCATAAAAGATTTCCGGCAGGATCTAATTTTTGAATAAAAATATCATCACGACCTGCAGAAGTTAAATTGGTGGTTCCGGTTCCCGGGTCAAAGTCTGCTGTTCCGCTAAAGTAACCTGTTGTATAAACATTGCCAGTGGCATCTGTTGTAATGGAGGAACCGTAATCATGAGAAGTTCCGCCCATTTGTTTTGCCCATAAAAAATTTCCTGCAGAATCTAATTTTTGAATAAATATATCGGAATAACCAGCAGAAATTAAATTGGTGGTTCCGTCTCCCGGGTCAAAATCTACAATATAACGGAAGGTACCTATGGTATAAACATTGCCAGTGGCATCTGTTGTAATGGAGGAACCGTAATCATTAGAAGTTCCGCCCATTTTTTTTACCCATAAAAGATTTCCGGCAGGATCTAATTTTTGAATAAAAATATCATAAATACCTGCAGAAGTTAAATTGGTGGTTCCGGTTCCCGGGTCAAAGTCTGCTGTTCCGCTAAAGTAACCTGTTGTATAAACATTGCCAGCGGCATCTGTTGTAATGGAATTCCCCTCATCATTATAAGTTCCTCTTATTTGTTTTGCCCATTCAAGTTTATGGTTTTGGGCTATAGTTAATTGTGATAAAATGAGAAATAGTATTGCTACATAAATTTTTTTCATAATGTAAAATTTTTAGATTATTAAATATTGATTTATAAACATCATTTATCATATTTCATTGAATAGACCAAAAGTACAATATTTTTTACAATAATATTTAGTTTAATACTTTTTCTATTCATTATTTTTGCATAACAAATATTATTTGATATAAAAAATGATAGAAATGGATTTATGAAAAAAACTAAAAATATATTGTTAAAAACTTTTTTGTTGATTGTGTTCATATCATTTTTATTGGTAAATGTATTTGGGCAAAGTAAATTCAATTCAGAATGGGATAACACTTATAAATTTAGTAGTGATGATGGGCAATTCAAACTAAAATTTGGCGGTCGTTTAATGACTGACTGGGCTATATTTTCACAAGATGATTCAATGGAAAGTAATTTTGGAGAATTAAAGCCCGGAGCTGAATTCAGAAAAATTTGGTTTTATAATTCAGGACAAATTTATAATAATATTAAATATAAAGTTCAATTAAGTTTTGACGGAGGAGAAGTTGTCTTAAAAGATGTATTTATTGAAATGACAGACATACCTTTACTTGGAAATATTAGATTTGGTCATTTTAAAGAACCCTTTCGTTTTGATGTAATTACGAGTAGTAAAAATGTTTTGTTTATGGAAAATTCCTTGCATACGGGATTTGCTAACACCAGAAGCACAGGAGTTATGATTCATAATAATTTTTTAGATAAAAAAATATCTTTTCAAACAGGAGTTTTCTTTAATTCCGATAAACAAGGTAATCCATTAAATAGTTATGATTATAATTTTACATCAAGATTAACTGCTTTAGCATTTGTTAATGAAAATAAAACTAAGTATTTGCATTTAGGTAGCTCATATAGTTTAAGAATTATCGATGATGTTTATAATATTAAATCAAAACCGGAATCGCATCTATGCAACACTTATCTTAACACTAATGATATTGATTTTATTTCCAACTTAAATTTAATTGGAACTGAAGCATATTTGGTATTAGGTTCTTTTAGCTTTCAATCGGAATATACAATATCCTCCGTTGATAGAGGCACAAAAGATGATTATTCCTTTTCAGCATTGTACGGGCAGGTAGGTTTTTACCTTACAGGCGAGCATAAGAGCTACAAAAGTGCTTTGTCTCCTGTTGGAAGAACTTATCCAAAAAATAATGTTGGAAATGGCAAAAACGGAATAGGTGCATGGGAATTAGCTTTACGATATTCGTCAATTGACCTAAACAGTAAGGATATAAAGGGTGGTAAATTACATGATATTGCTATGGGAGTGAATTGGTATTTAAATCCTGCAACAAAAATTATTGCAAATTACATT
>JAYEOP010000378.1 GCA_034723125.1 Bacteroidota bacterium
CCGGGAGCACCAAGGTCAACATGTGTTACTCCATAACCTGCTGATTCTTTCATATCCGTATTGTTTGTATTTGTAACACAAATTAAATATTTGCTTGGGCAAGTGCTTGGTAGGTCGCCTTTTACATCAACATCAATATTCATATTGGAAGTGGCTGCGGCATTTACTATCCCATACTTTCCGAGTGAATCATACATAGCACACCAAAGCGGAGCATCGGTAGCTTTACCGAAATCCACTCCCCATGAGGAGTTAGAAGAAACAATATAAGCACCTTTTTCCCCATCTGTTTGATTATATATTTTCCTCATTTCCAATAAATAAGAATATGCAGAAATTGCATCGGACTCATACCCGCCACCAACAACTATCATCATTTTTACATTCCAATTTACTCCGCTCACTCCTGTTGTATTATTTCCTTTTGCACCTACTATTCCTGTTACGGATGTTCCATGTTCTCCACCCCATTTTCCATTTTTTATATCATCATTTCCTTGATATGTATTCCATCCTTTGTAATCGTCAACATAACCATTGTTATCATCGTCTATTCCGTTGTTTGGAATTTCATTTTTGTTATACCAGATGTTTCCTGTAAAATCAGGATGCAGAGTATCAAATCCATCATCAACTATGGCAATTACAATGGTGTCTCCAAGAGCTGTAACGCCTCCTGTTGTAATTTCCCATGCTTCATCAATATCTATGTCCGCATCAGGTAGTCCGCTTAGCTGTCCCGTATTCTCGTATTGCCATTGTTTGTGGTAAAGTGTATCATTGGGAGTATTTTTTCTGTACTCCAATTTATGATTGAATTGAGCATTTACAATTGCAGGATTTTCTTTTAAACTATATAAAAGATTTATTTCATTTATGTTTTTACTGTCAAATTTTATTAGCCATATTTTTAAAGAATTTGATAGTTTTTTTACAAGCTCAATATTTGTTTCTTTGTTATTAAATTTTTTGTAATCAAAAATAACGTTCTCAATGATGTTATCTTTAGCAAGTTGCACAATTATTTCACCTGATTTATGAGTTGGCTGTTGGCTAAAAGAAGGACTAATAAAAAAACAAATTATTGAAATTGATATTATAATTTTTTTCACTGTAATTTTTAAGATTTTTGTTTAAAGGGAGGTTCTATAAATACATTTTAATCACCAAATGAAATTCCGATATCTTTTGCCATTTGAACAAGTTCACCTTCAGGATCAACTAATTTCTGTCTTCCGATAATATTTTCAAGATGTTCGTAACTCATTTTTGTTTTTTTAATACAAACCATATTTCCGAATCTATTATCATCAATAAGCTTAACTGCTGCAACTCCATATCTTGTACACAGCATCCTATCGTAAGTTGAAGGAGGTCCTCCCCTTTGTAAATGACCTAAAACCGTAGTTCTTACTTCATGTCCTTTAAGTAATTTTTCAAGATTATCGGCAAGTTGATTTCCAATTCCACCAAGTCTTATGGGGTCAGGACTATCTTTAACAATTTTTTTCACAACTGCTTTACCACCTTTTGGAACTGCACCTTCGGCTACAACAACAATACTAAATAGTTTTCCTCTTGATTCTCTTTCTTTAAACTTTTTAGTGATTTTATTAATATTGTATGGTATTTCAGGAATTAAAATTACATCAGCAGTACCTGCAATACCTGATTCTAAAGCTATCCAACCGGCATTTCTGCCCATTACTTCAAGTATCATAATTCTGTGGTGAGATTCGGCAGTGGTATGTAATCGGTCAATTGCATCTGCTGCAACATCTATGGCTGAGTTAAAACCAAATGTTACATCTGTTACCGCAAGGTCATTGTCAATAGTTTTTGGAACTCCAATAATTTTTACACCTTTGCGGGAGAAGTCTCGAGCACTTGTTAAAGTACCGTCTCCACCAATTATTACAAGAACATCAACATTTTCTTTTTTTAAGTTTTTAACAGCAACATCAGAAACATCTTTTCTTACTTTTTTACCTTTTTCTTTAACTTCATAATCAAAAAGATTGTCTTTGTTTGAACTGTACAAAATAGTACCGCCAATGTGCTGAATACCAGAAACTGCTTTTAGGTCAAGTTTCATAAAATCATTGAGGTATAATCCTCTATAACCAAATTTATATCCAATTACTTCAAGTCCGTATTTAAGAATTGCAGATTTTGTTAAGGTACGTATTACAGCATTTAATCCAGGGCAATCTCCCCCACCGGTTAACAGTGCTATCTTCTTAATATTCTTATCCATAGTTGATTGTTTAATATGAAAATATAACTTCAAAGATATAAAATTTTGAACACTTATCGTGAAAAAGAGGAAAGAGTTGTGAGATGTGAGATGTGAGTTTTGAGAT
>JAYEOP010000379.1 GCA_034723125.1 Bacteroidota bacterium
GCATCAGTAGAACAAACATAATCGCCTAAAACATCATAATTTAGAGAATCAAATTCTAAATATTCACCGGTTTCACCTGAAATATTAACTCCATCATGTTTCCATTGATAACTTCCTGTTCCTTTCATTGCATATAATTTTGTAGTAGAAACAATTGGATTATTTACTTCAATTTCTTGATTAACATCTCCTTTTATATTAATTTCACAATCTTTAAAAATTTTATTATTTATGAGATTACCTGTAATGTTGAAATAAAATTCGCTGTAATTATCTTCATAAATAACACCATTATTAGTTAAATTCCCCTCAACAGTAAGTGTGCGACCATTATTGTCTTTTGATAATGTATCAACAACAACAACATCATTACCAATAAAAGTGATATTATTACTTGCAACAGAAACAACACCTTTTAGTTGAACATTTTCGAGAGAAGCACCTCCGTTATCGTCGTCATTCAAATTCGCATCTTTTAAGAACCCACTGTTACCATTTAGTTTTACACCTCCAATAGTAGATGATTTCATTAAATCTAATGTATATCCGGTTCCGTTTTCTATTTGCATTTGATAAGTATTCCCAAATCCTTGCATATAATAATCGTTAGTAAAACTACAATTATTAAATTTACTGTCAGAGCCGATAATTAATAATGATACAGAATCAACTTTAGAAATCCCTGCATTATTTATTGTATTACCACTGCTCATAGAAATTTTATTATCGCTTGTTCCTGTGAATATTATATTTGCTATATCCCAATTTCCATTATTTATAATATCTCCGGCAACAGCAATAGTAAATTCAGAATGATTATCTTCTGTGATTGTACCATTATTTGTAAAATCCCCTGCAACATTAAGTGTGCGACCATTATTGTCTTTTGATAATGTATCAACAACAACAACATCATTACCAATAAAAGTGATATTATTACTTGCAACAGAAACAACACCTTTTAGTTGAACATTTTCGAGAGAAGCACCTCCGTTATCGTCGTCATTCAAATTCGCATCTTTTAAGAACCCACTGTTACCATTTAGTTTTACACCTCCAATAGTAGATGATTTCATTAAATCTAATGTATATCCGGTTCCGTTTTCTATTTGCATTTGATAAGTATTCCCAAATCCTTGCATATAATAATCGTTAGTAAAACTACAATTATTAAATTTACTGTCAGAGCCGATAATTAATAATGATACAGAATCAACTTTAGAAATCCCTGCATTATTTATTGTATTACCATTGCTCATAGAAATTTTATTATCGCTTGTTCCTGTGAATATAATATTTGCTATATCCCAATTTCCATTATTTACAATATCTCCGGCAACAGCAATAGTAAATTCAGAATAATTGTTTTCCGTGATTGTACCATTATTTGTAAAATCTCCTGCAACATTAAGTGTGCGCCCATTATTGTCTTTTGTTAATGTATCGCCACTATTGATTGTTAAATTATTACAAAGTGTATCTGACAAATTAACACTTACTAATCCATCAATAATAACATCATCACTTGCTGTAGGAACGACATGTCCAATCCAAGTCAATGTATCGTTCCAATCTCCACCTGTAGTAGTTGATGTAATTGTTGGACTTCCACCTCCCGTTGCAGTTAATAAATAATCATCTGTAACTAAATAGTATTCATCAACAGATACACATTGAACGGCAATAGTAACTGAATCTCCTGCATAACTGCTAAGATCATAAGTATATTTTGTCCACGCAAAAGGTACATCTACAACGGAATCAATACGAGTTGAGAAATCGGATATTGAATTGCCGGTAGTTGAAATTTTTACATTAAAACTTTCCAAAAATGAAGATAAATATGACCTTGCCCAAAATGAGAATTCTACAGTTTTGCCTGATGCAATTCCAATTTTCGGTGTAATAAACCAATCGTCATTACCACTACCATTCCAGTGAACAGCTGCCCCCCGCAATCCTGTATGAGCAAAAGTATCCGGCGGTGCATCGTCTTCTTCATAAATTCCCCAATGATTTCCATCTCCATCATTATCTATATAACTCCAACCGGTTACAGTTCCTTCGAAGCTTTCATTTAATAAAGTGTCTCCAGTTGCCGTTAATGGTTGAATATTTCCAACACTTTGTGGAATTTGTCTTGACATTTTTAAAGTAATCTTTTCCTTTTCTCTTCCCATAAGTGGAAACGATAGCACCAAAATTAGTGTAACTATCAATGTTGTTCTAATTAAATTCTTCATTTTTTTCTCCTTGGCTTTTGCCTTTATTTAAAATAAACATCTTCTATTTGTTTTAAAAGTTCATTTGGAAGTGGTATTTCATTTCTTTTTCCACTATTCGTTAACATTTTCAAAGCATC
>JAYEOP010000380.1 GCA_034723125.1 Bacteroidota bacterium
AAAGAGAATTAAAGTAAATAGCGATGGATATTTTATAAATTATGGTACAGTTGATATAAAAAAAATTGTTTATTTAGGAAATGTTTCTAATAGTGGAACAATGTCCTTTTCTGTGAATATAAAAAACGAAGGTACTTTTGCAAATTTATCAGGTGGGACATTAAATATAGATGGTAATTTTACAATTGATTATGGTGAGTCTTTTACAAATAGTGGAAATCTAAATATTACATCTAATCTAATAAATCGAGGGACTTTTACCAATGCATCAGGAGGTATTTTAGATATTGATGCTATATTAAAAAATGATTGGGGTTATACATTTAATAATAGTGGAGAAATTAATATAGGTACAGAACTATTAAATCGAGGGACTTTTACCAATGCATCAGGAGGTATTTTAGATATTGATGCTAAATTAGCAAATGATTGGAGTTGTACTTTTAATAATAGTGGAGAAATTAATATAGGTACAGAACTATTAAATCAAGGAACTTTTACCAATAGTGGAGACGTTAGTGTAACAACTGACCTTAAAAGTAGTGGTACTTTTACAAATTCAACGGGAAGTACATTAACAGTGGGTGGAGAATTTGAGAACGATTGGGGTTGTACATTTAATAATAGTGGAGAAATTAGTATAGGTACAGACCTATTAAATCAAGGAATTTTTACAAATTCATCGGGAAGTAGATTAACAGTAGGTGGAGAATTTGAGAACGATTGGAGTTGTACTTTTTCAAATGCAGGATATTTTAATGTAGAAGATTTTCTAAATAAAGGAAGTGTTACAAATACTGATTCATTCTGTATTTCAGGCGTTTTGGATAATAGTAATAATAAAACAATTATAAATAACGGAACTTTTGTTTTTGAAACTACTGCCACAGCAAGTGCTTATGTGGTAGATTACGGATATATTTCAGGAACGGGAAATGCTACAATTGATTTAGTTTTATCAGGTGGAAAATGGCATTATGTTTCAATTCCCTTATCAGGTGTATCATCAAATGTTTTTATGGGAGCAGCATTATATTCATACAATGAACATACTGATACATGGGATGCACATGGTTCAGGAGAATCATTACAACAATTTAAAGGTTATGATGTATATTTTGCTAATAATACAACAGTTACTTTGGATGGAAGTTTAAATTCAGGAAATTATTCTAATACAGTAATTACTTATTCAAATGATGGATTTAATTTAGTGGGAAATCCTTATTATGCAATGATTGATTGGAGAAAAAGTTCAGGATGGACAAAATCAAAACTTGAGAATGCTACTTATATCTGGGATCCTGATTTACAAAATATTGCAACTTATGTAAATAATTCAGGCACAAATGGTGGATCAAGATATATACCTCCTATGCAAGCGTTTTTTGTAAAAGCTAGTACTTCTGGACAAAACGCTTCACTGACAATTAAAGATAATTCAAAAGTAAATAATAAATCAAAGAATTTTAGAAATGAAGAATTTGCAGGTGAATCAGTAAGATTTACAATTGAATCTTTTAACGGATTTAAAGATGAAGCAGTAGTTCGTTTTGACGATAATGCAACAAATAATTATGATAGCGATTTTGATGCAAGCAAAATGTATAGTTTTAATAAAATTGTTCCTCAAATTTATACAAAAATAAATGACAAAGAAGTTTCAATAAATACTTTAAAGAAATTTTCAACTGATGTAAAAGTTCAATTAAATTTTAAAGTTGGAGAAACAGGAAAAAACACATTAAATGCAAATCTTGAAGAATTTCCTGACTGTTACTATGTTTTTGTTGAAGATAAAAAACAAGAAGTTGTTCATAATCTTTTAAATGGTGAGTATGAATTTTATGCAAATGTAAATGATGATGAAGACAGGTTTGTTATTCATTTTTGTAAACAACAACAACTTGCATCACAAAATAATAACACAGCAGTAGAGGAATTAACAGAAGATTCTCAGTTGAAAGTTTATTCTCAAGAAAATGATGTTTATATCAACTTTGCAAATGACATTTCTACAAACGTTACAATTACAGTTTATTCAATTGATGGTAAAAAAATAACTTCATTTGAAAATAAAAATTCAAGAAATGTTAAGATTCAAATAATGGAAAAAAGTGCTTATTACATTGTGAATGTTAAAGGTGAAGGAATTAATCACTCAGAAAAGATTTATATCAAATAACAAAATTTGGTTTAGAAATTAATTATCTATTTGCTTACTAAAACCATTTGAAAAATCTCCCTTTTGTGGAGATTTTTTAATTAATTTTAAAATAAGAATACCGATAAGGAAAAATATTCCGAGAGCAAAAACGGAATTTCTCATACTTCCTGAAATAAATTCTATATAACCATAAGACCAAATTCCTATAACTATTGCAATTTTCTCGGTAAATTCATAAAAACTAAAGTAGGATGAAACATCTTTGGTGTCTTGAGGAATTAGCTTAGAGTATGTTGACCTTGAGATACTTTGGATTCCACCCATAACAAGCCCAACCATAAAAGCAAGAAAATAAAAACCGTAATCCGTGTAAATAAAATAGGCTACTACACAAATAAAAATCCAGATTACGAGTGAAACAGTTAGAGCAAAAATATTGTTTTTTCGTTTGGATATCCACGAAAATAAATATGCTCCTCCTATTCCAACAATTTGAATTATCAGAATTGAAATTATTAGTTTGATAGTGCTGATGTGTAACTCTTTAGCACCAAAAATAGTTGCCATGTAAATTACTGTTTGAACTCCCATGCTGTAAAAGAAAAATGCAAACAAAAACTTTTTTTTGGTGGCGGATTTTTTTATTTCTTTCCAAACTAATAAAAGTTCTTTAAAACCTTTTGTGAGAAGTTTTGTTTTATTTCTTCCATTTGATAGTGATTGTGGAAGATTCTTGAATGTATATTGAGAGAATAAAATCCACCATAATCCAACGGAGAGAAATGAAATTTTATAAGGTAACAAGTTATTTGAAATACCCATGTTTTTTGCATTCAGAATAAAAATTAGATTAGCGATAAGTAAAATAACAGAGCCTGCATAACCAAGTGAATATCCTTTAGCACTAATTTTATCCATTTTATCTAAAGTGGCAATTTCGGGAAGGTATGCATTGTAAAAAACCAAACTGCCATTGAATCCAATATTTGCCATAATAAAAGCTATAATCCCAAACTCAATATTGTTTCCATCAAAGAAAAATAGTGAAGAACAAGAAATTGCTCCCAAAAAAACAAAGAATTTCATAAAGGATTTTTTCTTGCCTGTAATATCAGCAATGCCAGAAAGAAAGGGTGATAAAATAGCAACTGTTAAAAAGGAAAATGAAAACGAATAGGAGTAAAGTACAGTGTTTTTTATGTTAATTCCCAAAAATTCAACAATATCACTGCCATTTGAATTTGTTGTAACAGTTTCGTAAAAAGAAGGGAAAATAGCAGCCGTAATAATCAAAGGGAAAACTGAATTTGCCCAATCGTAAAATGCCCACGAATGAAGTATTCTTTTGTTATTTTTTTCTACTTTCAAAGTTATTAGTAGTTTTTCTTAATCAGTGAAAATAAATATTTTTTTTGATTGTAAGATAGTTCTTTATTATCAATTATTATTGATTTTAAATTTTCTATTTGGCTATTATTAAGTTTCGAATTGTGATTTTTTACATAACTTTTGTTGTAAAAATGATGAAAAATAAAATTTTTCGGATATTTTTTTATTAAGAATTTACCATATTTCTCGGCTTTGATAAAGTCTTTTTCTATTTCAAAATATATTTTTAATAAAAAATAAGTGCTTTCAGTATCAAGGATTAAATCGTATTTTTTTCTTTTTAAAAAACTTAATCCGGTATTCATATTTCCTGATGGGGCTAAAAATAATAATGGACGAAGGAAAAGATAATCCCTGTAGGCAACAGCACTTAAGTAATTATAAAGACCGGAAGAAAGATAGAAGCTTTTAAATTCTTTTTCTTTTCCGAAGGATTTGCGCATTACATGAGTATATTTTAAAAACTCTTTCATTGCAGGAATGTAGCGTTCCTCCATTAAATCAAATCTGGATTTAAATGCGAAAATGAGCGTTTTGCAAAAAAGATTCTCATAGGAAATATTATCAGTTAGATGACTTTCGGCTAAATAAATATTTGAATAAAAATAACTAATTGTTTTATCTTCATTTTCTCCTGTTAAATATTGCCACCAGTAATAATTGGTAGCAAGTATATATGTCCATGGTGATTCGGGATAATGTTGTTTTAAGTATGAAATTTTTTTGTAACAGCTTACAAATTCAAAATTGTAGAGATGTTCAAATCCTTGGTAAACATATTTTCGTACAGAATCATTTGAAATGGGTTCTTGGGAAGTAGTCGGTTTGGATTGAAACCCAGAAGTTATCAGAAAAATCAGTGTTAATATTATTGTTCGTTGAAGTTTCAAAACAGTTTGTAAGTATTTTATTTAATGCAAAACTAAAGTTTTTTTTCTTGTTGGCATTGATAGATTTGTAGAATTATTAGAAGTCCCCTAAAATAAATTCTCCTTTTTTTTCATTAAATCAGCCTCAATGATTATGGTTCTTGAATAAGCAATTCCCAGTGAAATTGCATCTAAGAAAAAATTTGTTGCAGTAAATTTTAGTTCAACATTTATATTATTCACTGCATCAGCCTCATGTTTTGTTATTTCTTTTTTTATTAAATTATTTACATCAAAAGAAGATTTGTATTGAAAATTAAGGACCTTTTTAATTTTTATATGTTTGATAAGAACATATTCTTCTCCTGCTTGGCTAAAAGATAAAGGTATCTCATTATTACCTGAAAACTTGGAGATTGTACATCCTTGAATAAGAAATATAGTTGATAAAATTATTAGTAGTAATTTAAACTTTGACTTCATTTTATAGCCCCCCTAAATATTTTAATTGCGGAAATGTAGAAAATATTGTACCAGAGATTTGAGGGTGGGCACTTGGCTTTCCAAAGTTATTTGTGAAAATCAAAATATATATATTTTTAATTAGAAAATATGATTATCTTTGTATTGATTAATAATTAATTATATGATGTTGTATCACACACACACACACACAAATCAGTAAGATACAATACTTGCTATATTATTTTGTCAGCATTAATTATAAGCTATTTTATTGAATTGAAAATACTTTATAAAAAACTAATTTATGAAAAAAACAGACATCTTGCTAATTTTACTACTAATTATTACTTCTTGTAAAAGTCAAAACAACACAATTGAATTTAAAGTGTTTGAGACGGAAGTTGGTAGTATTAATAATGTAAATGAAAATAAATCGAAATTTTTCGATAATTATTCATTATCAATGGTTTTGGGACATCATAACTATAGATTATTAAATGATGAATTATATCAAATATCACTTTCAGCTAATAATAAAAATATTTATGTTTATAATGCTACAAAAGATAGTCTTATTATTGTTCCTTTAAAAAATGATAGTATTCCTAACTTACCAATTGAACAGATTTATTATCACAATCAGGATTCAGTTTTTATTTTTTATGATAGATCTACTTTGATGAAAATAGAATTTGAAAAGTCAGTTGATTTAAAAATAGATTTTCTTTTAATTAATAGTAAGGGGGTAGTAAAAAATTATTTTAGCCTTGATGATGTTCCCTTTATTCATTATCGCAGTCCAGACAAAATGATAATGAAAAGAAATCATCTTATTCAAGAAAATCAAATTATTGATAATTGCTTAATAATTCCTTTTTCAATTTATCGTCCAAATCCTTCCCAATGGGATTTTAGGAGTTTTTGGCCAAAAATGCTTTGTAGTTATAATTTAAAGACTAAAAAAGTTTTAATGTTAGATGTAAAATTTCCAGAAGAGGATATTGGTAAGTTTTATGGTAAAAGAGTTTTGGAAACAACTATTGATTTTAGATTTAATCATAGAGGAAATATTTATTATGTACACCAACATTCTCCTAATATTTATGAGTTTGATGTTAAGAATAACAAATTATTAAACATAATAAAATATCCTGAAAATCTTTTTTATAACAATAAAGGCTTTTTAGATTCAACACTAGTGAATGACAGTTTAACACGTAGTGATTTCTATGCACCTGTGTACTATAAAAAAGAAAATGTTTATATTAGAAAAATTAGTCTTGAAGCTTATAAAGACTATATGAAATTAGATTTTGTACAGATTTTGGATAAAAATTTAAATGTATTGGGTTATTCTTTTGCTGATTCTTTACAATCAAGTATTTATGTTTCAGGGGGGGCGTTATGCCGTTTTAATATGCAGGATAGAGTAACATATAATCATTCTTTAGGGCAAACTAAAAAGATGAAATTGAATGAAATTGAGAATGAATTTTTTAAAAAGAAAATTAAAGCAAAGAAAAAAAAGAAAAACTTATTAAACATAAGTATTGAAGATAGGTTGTTTCTGTTAATTAAAGAATTAAAAATAGCTCCAGGTTCAAAAGTTATAACTATAAATACTAATAGGACATGCTCAACCTGTATTAAATTCCTTATGGAAATGCTTAAAGAAAATATTAAGAAATTTGAAGAAGAAAATATTTATTATTTATTTACAGGCTATAATAAATCATTTACAAATAAAATTTTAAAAAACTACAAAATCCCTGAAACTAAAGTAGTTATTTTGGAATACTCAGGTAAATCTTTTAAATATATTTATGATGATGAGCGAAACTATTATTACTTTATAGATTATTCATCTGATGGTAAGTTTGAAATTGAAAAAGCTAATTTTAGAGAAGTATCTGCAAAAATGGAAGTGTTAATTCTTAAGTAGTGGCACTAAGAAAACTTTGTATTACTCATTATACTTGGGCTTTGAATTAATAATGGATGTGAATGTAAAAGTCATTCAATTGTCATTAATAGTCATTTAGCCAAGCTGTCATTGGGTTTTGTAACTTAATGACAATTTAATGACAATCAAATGACTACTTTATGACATTAGATTCAAGCGACAGAATACACATAATATTCTAACAGTCAAAAACATACGAGTTTTTTTATAGCCACTAAGTAATTTTCTTTATCCACCATTTATAACTTCAAGTACTTAAGGCACTTCTTCAAAGGCAACAACATCAAGTATCTTTTTGAAAATAATATTTCTTTCTTTAATAATTTTATTTTCAGCAATTTCTTCAGCTTTCATAAATCCACCGGAATAGTATCGTTGGTACCAAGGCATTACACTTATGAAAGCATCAATGTAGGAATAATTATGTACAGTATAAATAAATAAAGCTGCAAATGAAACAGTTAGTACAAAAGAGTTAAGGGCATTTTTAATATCTCCACAATAAAGCTGTCCTGAGCCGGGGGCAAAAACGCTCATATATTTCATTAGCTTTGGGTTAAATCGTTTTAATTTATAGTTGTCGATAAATAATTGATTTATAGCTTCTTTCTGAGAGTTGTTGTTTGTATCTATTGCTTTAAAAAAATGAATTTTTGATTTGTCAAATTCCTCTTTTTGAAAAAAAGTAATTCCAAAATAGAACTCTTTTTGCCATTCTTGAAATTCCCCTAAAGAGTCATCAAGGCTTAAAAGTTCAATGAATGCAAGATTGTTTTCCCCTGATAAAATGTAAAGCGAGGCTTTATTGAAGATTATTGCATTACTCATGCTGTCATTATCAGATAGATTGTAAGAAACATCAAAATAATGATGAGCTTTGGAATAGTTCTTAGTGTTAGCGTAGCATTCGGCAAGTTTAAAAAAGATTGAGAAATTGTTGGAATTATTAAAAAAAATCACTCTTTCATAAGTTTTTATAGCATTATTATAATTTGATTCTTCAAATTGCTTATCAGCAAATGCAAGAGTTTGCTCAATACTTTGTCCTTTTAAAATAAAAGTAACAAAAACTAAACTAATATGTAGTATTAAAAACTTCTTCAACGCTATGGTAAATTTGATGTTTTTTATTGAAATTATATTTGTTAGCGGCTTTGTAGGAACCATAAAGGTTTCCAATGTAAAAACCTGCACTCATTCCTGTATATATCCATGCATAAGCACTTTTGTTACCGTTCTGATCAAAGCCACGATATGCTTGATAGACAGACATTCCTGTCATAAAAAGTGAAACTAAGCCATCTTTCCAATATCCGCAATAAACTTTGCCAAGTCCAGGTGCTATTGCCGACATTGCTAAACTAAGTCCCGGACTTTTGTATTTTAATGAAAGTGCGTCTTGTAAAATAGTATTGTATTGTTTAATCGGAGCATAATCAATATCCCCCGCTTCTTTAAGCATTTCATTTGCAGATGCATAGTCGTTTTCATACATTGCAGTTGTTAAATCAAAAAATAATTTCTTTTCCTTTATGAGTGAAGTATTTGAAACGAGAAAAAATTTTGCTTTAGGAAGGTTATTATTTAGTATTAAAAGCTTTGAATATTCATAAGCCATTTCGTTAGATAATGAATCCAAAGAAAAATACATGCTTTCTATTCGTGCAATTCCTGTGTTATAATTTTCAGAAAAGCGATATGACCTTATAAGTTTTAGCTTGATATCGCTTTTGTTAAATGAATCAAGAAATAAAATGCGCTCATATTCTTCGGCAGCAAGTGTGAAATTATTTGCTTTATAAAGATAGTTTGCATATTTCTTTGAGTTTTTAAGACTAAAAATGTCTTGTGCGTATGTATTGCTAATAAAAAAAAACAATACAACAATTAGAATTTTACTTAGTAATAAGTTTTTCATATTTGGCATTTCTTACAGGATCTATTAAAAGATGTGAATGGCGGTCAATTTGATAATCACCGGGACTTAAGCCGTTGCAACGGGAATATCTGTCAAAAAAGTTAATAAGTCCGAAAATTGTTCCTTGTTGTTGAATGGCTTTTATGGCATATATTGAACATGATGGTGTAAAACCACAAGAGCCTGCATCTTGTGATGAAATAAATACTTTATAGAATAAAAATAATGATGAAAAAATAAATTGTATTTCATTGTTATTATTTTTGGCAAAACTGTAATCTGTTTTAGCAAGCTCCGGTTTTATATCTCTGAACTTATTTATTTCTTCAATGCGTTGTGAAAAGCTTGAAAAACTATTTAGAAGCAGGAAGAGGATAATTATAGTAATTCTCATTTTTGATATTATTTACTTCAATGTTTTTAAAAGTTGTAATTTGATGATTTTCTTTCCCATCCAGATACATTATTTGAACTATTTCGGTAGGAAAGTTCAAATTATTGACAATGGTATATTTTTTATAAAACTGTTTTCCCAACATCTTATCTTTACTATTAAAAAAAATAACTCCAAAAAGTTCTTTGTTTTTATTTGATATCATTACTTTTCCAAGATCTCCAAAATCTTCTTTAGTTTCCCATGTAGTTATAATTTGTCCTTGGTCTTTTTCTACATTAGTAATTTCATAAATGTTGCTTGATAAACCAAAATTTGAAAGACTTCCATTTAAGGAAAGATGAAATATTGTTGATTTAATTAGTGGTAATGATTTTGTTTGTGCATAGAGTTTATTGTTTGCAAATTTATAAACAAAAGTGTCTTTAATTACCCAAGTTTCTTTTTCGGGAAATATAAATTCGTAAACTAACTTTTGAATGTTTTTATCATAATATATTCTACCCATACTTAATTGATAACTGCCGTCAAAATTTTTTGTTTTAATGGAAATGTCAGCTTCAACTCTAAAAAATTGTTGTCCTAAAGAAATATTAGGTATAATTAGAAAACAGAGTATAAAAAATGAAAAAATATTTGTTTTAAATTTTGGTGGTGGAAGCATAAGAAAATTTAATTTAATGAATAAATAATATAACATAAAAACAAATTATTTATAGTTATAACGCCATATATATATACCACAAAGTAAGCAACAAGCTAAACTCATTATTACACTAATAGTTTCATCAATATCGTATGTCATATTAAATTTATTAGGTATAGGGGATAAGTTGGGATTTAAAGAAAAATCAATATTAGGATTATTAATCTTTAATTTTGTGTATGTTGCATCTTCATGTTGTAAAACATAATTTTCAATAAGAGTTAATTTTGAAAATTCATCTAGTATTTTTTCTTTATTATAAGAAAACAAATCTGCATTTGATGCAAAGACTAAATTTGAAAGAAAAAAGAAACTAAGAAAAAGAAAGAGAATATTTTTTTTCATAGTTTTTTTAATTTTGTTTAATAAAATAGAAAAACAAAG
>JAYEOP010000381.1 GCA_034723125.1 Bacteroidota bacterium
TTTCAGTATGGCTGTAAAAATCACCTTTTAATATCGTTGGATGATAAATTTCACAAAGTTGTTTTATTGCAACCTTTATCAATAATTTTCAAATGTAATACTTTATTTTCAATATTCAAAATATTTTTTATAATTCATTTTATTTCTTGAACAAAAGGTGATAAATATTAATTCAAGGATATCTTTTTAACCCAACTTGACCAGTCAAAAATATAATCAGCAATATATAAGTAGCTTGTAGCGACCTCATTCGATTTGTCACTACAAAAAACTGTAATTAAAAAAAATACTGTCAATATATATTTCAGATTGAATTTACTGATTTTTTTTTACTAAATAGGAAATGTCAATTGTGTCATTTATTTCGTATATTGTTTCTGATATTACACTGAAACCAAGTGTATTGCATTCTAAGCATTGTGAATATGAACTATATGCTATTGAAATACAAATCATTGATGTTAATACTAAATTTTTCATGATCTTAATTTTAAATTTTATTATTACTTGTTAATAAAATAATCAACCAGTTCCCATATTGAACCATCATAATGCTGGAATTTGACAAAACCAAGCCTTTTTTTTAGCCAAACATTTTCAATAACTTCTATAAAAATCTGAATACTGATAACATTTTCAAGAACACCATAAGGTGTTGTTATTGTGAGGCTATCAGATATTTCAAAAACAGAACCTTGATAATATAAATCAAAGGGCGTTTTAAAAAAGTTACCATACCAAAAATACAAAGTTCCATTACCATCACATGTTAATTCATTAGGAGGATAAAATGCAGTTAAAAGTGCTTTTGGATCATCAGAAGAAGTCTTAAAATGAATATTCGAATGTGAAATATGTAATAAAATATCATGAATACAATAAGGTGAAAAATGAGGTAAGCATGTTATTTTATTTATTTCTTTTGTAACCACAGCAGTATCAAATATAATAGCGTTTGTATCTGTTCGCTGATATACCCACCAGCTTCCTTCAGGAAAATACCAATAGTCAAGAAATTCCTGGTCATGCATAAGTGTATCGGTATAATAAATACAGTCCTTACATTTTTTACAATCAGAATTTGTAAAAAATAATAAAGGTGCAAATATAAATAGAATTAATAATTTATATAATTTCATTTTCTTAAATTTTAAGTGATTCATACAAATTTACAAAATCAATTCTTTAAACAATCATGGAGAATATTCAAACCTGTTTGTTTTATTTTCAGTACTGTCGGTATATTCTGCTTTAATGTTTACTATTAAAACAATATATAGAATTAATCTTAAAATTAACTTTTTCATAATATTATTTATTTATAAAGTGATTAATAAGTTCCCAGTATTCTCCATTAAAATATGTAACTTTTATAAGTCCTGTATTTTTTGATAACCAAATATTTTCAGCAAAAATTTCAGGAATATTGATGTTTCCTTCAACCGTTTGGAGGATATGAATTGAATTATAATACATCGTATTATTTATTTCAATACTGTTAGAGTCAGCAATCTTTTTTATGCGTATCTCATCATTTATTTCACCATGAACCAAAATATCACCAATCTTAAAAGGAAAATTTAAAATTGTTGAAAAACTATAGTAATCATTGAAAGATAAAACTCTTAACTGGCAATTTCCTTTTCCAAAATTTAAACCTTGAAAGTTGTGACCGCTATATTGTGGATAATCCTTTTGATAAAAGTATTTCTTATTTGAATGTTTAACTGCACTCAAATATTGAAAAACACATGGGAAGAAATCATAGTCATGTTCAATCTTATTTTCAAAACATTTTACAGTATCAATTTCCCCATCCTGATTTTGATAAACCCACCAGCTACCTTCAGGGAAATACCAGTAATCTAAAAATTCCTGTGGAGCTTTTTTTATTGCTTCACATCCTTTTTCCCGGCATGAAGATACTTGTAAAAGAAGAAAAATAACAAGACTAAATATTAAGTATTTTAGATGTTTCATTTTATTAAATTTTAAACGGTTCACACAAATTTACAAAATCAATTCTTTAAACAATCATGGAGAATATTCAAACCTGTTTGTTTTATTTTCAGTACTGTCGGTATATTCTGCTTTAATGTTTACTATTAAAACAATATATAGAATTAATCTTAAAATTAACTTTTTCATAATATTATTTTTTATATCACTTTGTTTAAAAAAAATAGCTTTTAAGCAAAATGACGTTCACAATTTATTATTTATAGGAACTGATATTAACAATTTTAAAAACACAATAATATTTCTTTCAGTATGGCTGTAAAAATCACCTTTTAATATCGTTGGATGATAAATTTCACAAAGTTGTTTTATTGCAACCTTTATCAATAATTTTCAAAT
>JAYEOP010000382.1 GCA_034723125.1 Bacteroidota bacterium
TTAACTGCACAATTATTGTATATTTGCGAAACTTTAAATTATTATAATAACCTATAATTAGTTTACATGAGAAAATCTTTGAAATACTTTAGTGTCCTTTTACTTTTATTAACCTTTTCCTCATATCGCCCTGCTGATGATTCCGAAAGATACAGACTTTTGATGAATGTACTTTATCGTAGCTTAACCTCTGTTCATTACGCTATTCCTAATTTTGATAATGACCTTTCTTCAACTGCATTTGATTCCTACATAAAAAGAATGGATAATTCAAAACGCTTTTTAATAAAATCAGATATTGAAGAATTTGAGAAATACAGATTCAGAATTGATAATGAAATACAAACAGGCTCTTTTGAGTTTTTTGATTTTTCAATTGATATATTTACTAAAAGAATAGGTGAGGCTGAAGAATATTACAAAGAAATATTGGCATCTCCATTTAAGTTTAATAAAAATGAAAGTATTGAAACTGATGAAGAAAAATTGGAGTTTGCCGAGTCAAAAAAAGAACTGAAGGAATATTGGAGATTATTATTAAAATATCAAGTTTTGACAAAGGTGGAAAACAAATTAAAGGTTCAGGAAAATGCTAAAAAGAAAAACGACACATCAATTGTAATAAAATCATTTGAAGAAATTGAAAAAGAAGCACGTAAAAGTGTTTTAAAAAGTCATAACAATTGGTTTGAAAGGCTTTCAAAACTTAGAAAAGACGACCATTTTAATTTATATGTAAATTCAATAGTAAATGCTATTGACCCACATACAGCATATTATCCTCCAAAAGATAAGGAGGATTTTGATATCCGAATGTCAGGTCAATTGGAAGGAATAGGAGCAACCCTTTATGAAAAAGATGGATATATTACAGTTTCGAGGATAGTACCGGGAAGTGCTTCTTGGAGGCAAGGTGAATTGAAATCGGGAGATAAAATACTTAGCGTTGCTCAAGGTAATGAAAAAGAGGTAGTTGATATTGTGAATATGAGGGTGGATGATGCAGTAAAATTAATTAGAGGAAAAAAGGGAACAAAAGTGCGATTAAATGTAATGAAGATTGATGGTGTAACAAAAGAAATTCCGATTATAAGGGATGTTGTAATTATTGAAGAAACTTACGCTAAATCTGCTATTATTGAAAATACTGAGAAAAATGTAAGAATAGGCTTAATTAATCTACCACAGTTTTATGTTGATTTTAAAAAAGGAGACGGTGGAAGAAGATGTGCCGATGATATTCGTAAGGAATTGATAAAGTTAAAAAAAGAAAATATTGACGGAATTGTAATTGACTTACGAAATAATGGTGGCGGTTCTTTGCCTGATGTTGTTGAAATTGCAGGTATGTTTATTGAAAAAGGACCCATTGTTCAAGTTAAAGGAAGATGGAGATCACCTTATGTTTTGAGAGATGAAGATGAATCGGTATTGTATGATGGTAATCTTATTGTACTTGTAAACTCTCTTAGTGCATCGGCTTCCGAAATTTTTGCCTCCGCAATGAAAGATTACAACAGGGCTATTATTATTGGTAACAATACTTTTGGAAAAGGAACAGTACAGCGTTTTATTGGTCTCGACCAACATGTTACTAAGCCTGATGATATGAAAGAATTAGGCTCATTGAAATTGACAATTCAAAAGTTTTATAGAATAAATGGAAAATCAACTCAAATGAATGGTGTGAAACCTGATATTCTTTTACCCGATAAATATAAATATATTAAAGTAGGAGAGAGTGAACTTGACAATCCTTTGCAATGGGATGAAATAGAAAAATCTGAATATCAAGTGTGGGATGCAACTTATAATATTGATAAAATAGTTAAGAAAAGTAAGAAAAGAATAGAATCGGATTCTACTTTTATTTTGATTGATGAGAGAGCTTTGAAATTGAAGGAGCAAACGGATATAACCTCTTACTCATTGAAGTTAAAGGATTATCAAGAATACAGAGAAAATTTGAGAAATATCACTAAAAAATATAAGAATATTCAAAAAGTTAATCCATTAATTGATGTATTTTCTCTATCAGCCGATAAAGAAATTATTGAAGCTGATTCTTCAAAAAGTGCAAGGATTGAAGCATGGCATAAATCTTTAACAAAAGATAGACAAGTATCTGAAGCTTTGAATGTGATTGGGGATATTAAGTAGAATTATCAATTGTTAATTATCAATTTGGAAATAAAGACTTCCTGACTTCATTCCATCGCTTTTTGTTTGCTTTATAGATTTGATTTGCTTTAATTTGTATGCTTTTTAAAAATAAAAGTACTACTTTAATAATTATTTATTACATTTGCATTGTAAAATAATAATTCAAATATGATTTACACACACACACA
>JAYEOP010000383.1 GCA_034723125.1 Bacteroidota bacterium
TAGATTTTAGCTTTTAGTTTTTACCTTTTAGTTTTTAGTTTTTAGTTTTTACCTTTTAGTTTTTACCTTTTAGTTTTTAGTTGGCAGTCTTCAGTAAGCAGTCCACAGTCGGCAGTAATTGAAAGCTAATATCCTTGCATCCCGTGACACGAAGTTAGTCCGTATGGGCATCCTGTATCCTGTATCCTGAATCCTGTATCCTGAATCCTGAATCCTGAATCCTGTATCCTGAATCCTGTATCTTGAATCCTGTATCCTGTATCCTGTATCCTGAATCCTGTATCCTGAATCCTGAATCCTGTATCCTGTATCCTGTATCCTGTATCCTGTATCTTGAATCCTGTATCCTGAATCCTGAATCCTGAATCCTGAATCCTGAATCCTGTATCCTGTATCCTGCATCCTGTATCCTGTATCTTGTATCCTGAATCCTCCCAACATTATTTTTTTATAAATTTGTAGAAATTGATATACAATTTTTAATTTTGTTCTGAATTAAAATGTTTATAAAATGAAGAATGCAAAATTATTTTTAGTTTTTTTAGGATTAAGTTTAATCCTTTTTTCATGTAAGAAAAAAAATAAAATAAATAGTGAAATTTTAGTTTCTGAAATTAAAGAACATCTTGAGTTTTTGGCTTCAGATTCTTTGAAGGGTAGGTATCCGGGAACAAAAGAAGATAAAATTGCCGCTGAATATATTAAAGTACAATTTCAAAGATACGGATTAAAGTTATTGGCTGATAATGGATTCCAGTATTTTGATGTTGTTACAGATGTAAATACTGGAGACAGTAATTATTTTATTGTGAAAGAAAACGAAGCAGTTCTTGATTCAAATTTTATTCCTTATTCTTTTTCAAAAAATACAACAGTTGATGCTCAGCTTACATTTGCAGGATTTGGTTTTGATATAAAAAATGATAGCTTTGAGTGGAATGATTTTAAAGATATTGATGTAAACGGAAAATGGGTTTTGATTTTTAAAGGTATTCCGCTGAAGGAAAAGAATAATTATTTTGAAAAATTTGCGGATGACAGATCTAAAGTACTGAATGCAAAAGATAAAAATGCAGTAGGAGTTATTTTTGTTTCAGGAGTTAATTTTGATAAAAACGATGAATTGCCGGAACTTTATTATGACCAAACTCAAGGATGTGCAGGAATTCCTGTTTTTCATATTACACGTGCATTGGCAAATATAATTATTGAAGAAAGTGATAAATCAATTGAAGAGATTGAGAGTGAAATTGTTGAAAATCAAAAGCCAAATTTCTTTGAAACACAGATTTCTATAAAAGCTCGTTCGGATGTAAATTTATCAAAGGTTACAACTCAAAATGTAATTGCAATTGTGGAAAGTACTAATCCTGAGTTCAAAGATGAATACATTGTAGTAGGTGCACATTATGATCATCTTGGAATGGGTGGCAAGGGAACGAATTCGCGAAAGCCTGATACAATAGCAGTTCATAATGGTGCTGACGATAATGCTTCGGGAACTGCGGGAGTAATTGAACTTGCAGGAAAAATTGCTTCAATGAAAGATTCTATAAAAAGAAGTATAATATTTATGACATTTGGTGCAGAAGAAATGGGTTTACTTGGCTCCAAGTATTTTATTAATAATCCTGTGGTTGACATAAAGAAAATTAAAGCCATGCTAAATTTTGATATGATAGGAAGGTTTGATACTCTGAATCGTTCATTAATGATAGGTGGAAGTGGCACATCGATAGAAAGCGATTCAATGATAAAATTGTTTGCGGATAATTATGACTTGAATTTGAAATTATCACCTGAAGGTTATGGTCCTTCCGATCATGCTTCTTTTTATACTAAAGATATTCCTGTTTTTTTTATTTCTTCAGGTGCTCACACTGATTACCATACACCCGCTGATGATATTGATAAAATAAATTTTAAAGGTCAAAAATATATTCTTGATTATTCTTCCGAATTACTTTTAGGTCTTATAAATATGGAAAAGGATTTGACATTTAAAGAAGCAGGTCCAAAAGGACATTCAAAACATGGATATAAGTATAAAATAACTTTTGGAATAATGCCTGATTTTGCTAATACTTCTAATAATGGACTTGGAGTTGATGCAGTTAGTCCCGGTGGGGCTGCTGCTAATGGTGGAATAAAAAAAGGTGATAGAATAATTGCAATAGACGGTAAAGAAGTAAAAAATATTTATGATTATATGAATCGTCTTAAAAAATTGGAAGAAGGACAAACTGTAATTGTTGATGTAATAAGAGATGAAAAAAAGCTTGTTCTTTTGTTGCAGTTGTAAAAAATATTGCTATAAAATTCCTTAACAAGCATAACAAAATTGTTG
>JAYEOP010000384.1 GCA_034723125.1 Bacteroidota bacterium
TAAAGGTAAATTGTTTTTATTTGTGTTAATCATTCTTTAATTCATTTTTGTTGCTAAATTTTCCAACCATAAATCTAAGACTCTGAAACAAGCATTTGCAAATTAATATTAAAATTCAGAAAATAATCCTATGTTAATTTTTTACAAAAAATATTT
This sequence comes from Bacteroidota bacterium, assembly GCA_034723125.1. Lineage (NCBI taxonomy): Bacteria > Pseudomonadati > Bacteroidota > Bacteroidota bacterium. The sequence goes on from JAYEOP010000384.1 coordinate 157, forward strand.
TCTCTATTTATAACTAACAAATATTCAATAGCTTATGTTGAAACTTTGCTTTTATTTGGAATTAGATACTTCAAAGTGCTAATTTTAAAAAATATTAAAAGTTGATAAAAACAATAATATCGCTTTTTTAAATTAAAAAACTATTAGAAAATGAAAGATAAAATTTGTTTAATCGGATTATTTGAGCATTCGCAAGATGTTAAGGATAAAATATCTTTTGATACATCTAATTATACGTTAGAAAAAAATATTCTTTTTTATGATTATGATTTTGCAAAAACAAATGAAGTCCAACTTTTTGTAAAGGGATTAATTTATAATTCGGATGAATTAAAAAAGGAATTGAAACTTAGTTCAAAAAATAATGCTGAGTTGTTGTTAGAAATATTTCTCAAATATGAGATTGAAGGATTTAAAAAGCTCAATGGACAATTTAGCATTTTAATTAAAAAAGCTGATGAAACGATAATTGTACGCGATAGGCATGGCGAGGGTCCTACTGTATTTTACAGTGATGATTTTTTTGCAGATTCTATTTCAGGGGTTTTGAGTTTTAAAGACTTTAGTGTTAAACCTAATTTTACAAGTTTAGATACTTTTTTGCGTATAAGCTATATCCCTTCACCTTTAACTGCATTTGACGGTTTGAAAAAATTAGCTCCAGGAAATGTTTTACGAAAGAATGCTAATTCATTTAATGTTTTTTCGCTTTTTGATTATGATGATTTTATTTCAAATGAAGTATTGAAAATTGATGAAAAAGAAGCTATTGAAGAATATGAAAGGCTTTTACAGCTTTCCATTAAACGGAGAATAGGAAATGCTGATACCGTTGGTGCATTGCTAAGTGGGGGATATGATTCGGGAGGAAATATTGCTGTACTAAGGGAAATATTTTCAGGAGAAATAAAAAGTTATTCTATTGGTTTTAAGGATAATGCTTTGTCGGAGCATCCTTATGCTGAAATGATGGCTAATGCTTTTAATGCAAAACATAGCTTATATTTAATGGATGGTAGTGAAATAGAATATTTGCCTGAGATAATTGCATCACTAGGCGACCCTTTTTCAGAGTCGGGTTTTATGCTCAATTATTCCGCAATGAAATTTGTTGCTGATGAAAAATTGCCTGTAGTAATTGGTGGTGATGGTAATGATCAGCTTTTTGGTACAGCAGCAAAAGAATTGGCATTGAATTATTTATCATCAAAATATGGTGCTAAAGTTTTTCAAAAAATATTTAGCGGGATATCAGGAAATAAATATTTTGATAATGATAATTTGCAATTCAGATTAAGATTTCATAATGAGAAAATATTAAATATTATGAAACCCGATAATTTTGGGTTTAATTCACATTTAATGAAAGATATTTTTGATTTAGATAATAATACTGAACATCCTTATTTTAAAACAATTCCGAAAAAATATCTAGGTTTTAAAGAATTTTTTGACCAGCATAATTATTATCAGGATATTAGACAAAATATTAATGAAGTAATTTTATTTAAGGCTTCAAAATTAGCTTCTTTGTTTGATGTGAATCTTGCCTTTACCTATATTGATACAGAAATTTATAATTTTTTAAAAAAATTACCATTGCATTTAAAAGTAAAAGGAAAGGTAAAGGATTATGCAAAGGGCAGAGGAATTAGCAAATTTCTTCTTAAGTCAGTAGCAAAACCAAAATTGCCTAAGGAAGTAACTGAAAGGAAAAAACAAGGTGGCTTTTCTCCTTTAGCAATTTTCTTTGATGACAAAAATAGAAGTAATCAAATATTTAATTATTTGCAAAATTCAGATTTTGTAAAGCAAAATGCTGATAAAGGAAAGTTGAATTTATTTATTAATAAATACAAATCACTTGGCTCTAATTCAGCTTATTGGTTTTGGTATAAACAAGTAAAAGCTAATCAATTGTTTAATTTATTGGAGACTGCATTGTGGTGGGATATTTTTATAAATAATAAAAAAGGAAAATTGTCGGAGTTTTAGGTAAAGCTTTAGGGAGGTTCTATAAATACATTTTAGGTTTCTTATTTTTCTGAATGAATATTTTTATTTCCTTGCGACTCTCAGTTTGGTGCGATTAAAAGACAGAAGTGAGAAGTGAGAAGTGAGAAGTGAGAAGTGAGAGGTGAGAGGTGAGAGGTGAGAGGTGAGAGGTGAGAAGTGAAGAGTGAGAAG
>JAYEOP010000385.1 GCA_034723125.1 Bacteroidota bacterium
TTTTAACAACATCAATTATTTGTTTTGCTTTTGCTGTATCAAGATGAAAATATTCGTGTACTTCCATTGCCAATTCTAAGCTCAAAGCATTATCATTTTCTGAAATATTTAATTTCAAAGCTGTTCCTGTTTCGACAGGGTTAATATCATAAGCAGGTGAGAGCAACCATCCGTTAGGAGATAAAATAAAACCATGATTTCTAAGATGGTCGTCAGTGTTTGATACACAGATACTGAATACTATCCTTCGCCATAATTCTTCTAAATCGGAATTTATATTTGCACCTTTAGTCGTTATAAACTCAACTAATTCCAAGTAACTTGCACCATCCTCATAATCTTGTCCATCGGTATAACCAAGCATTGTTAAAGCAGAAGCAAAGTGAATTCGTTGTCCAGCATTAGTACGATCAAAACGTTTTGTCATAAAAGTATGATGCTTAGACGAAAATTTCTTTGCTTTAGATTCTATCATATTTATTCCTGCTTCTATTGCCAATTTATATGTTACAATTTCCCATCCGCCTATATCTATTTGGTCATTACGACTTGGAAATTTTGCAATCCAAAGATTACCTTCTGTATCAGTAATACTAGCTTTTGGTCGTGCTCCTCCAATTGAAGAACCTGGGGCAACAAGCATATTTAACCACTTCAAATAATCAGGATTATTAATAATGTCCTCTTCTTCCAATCGCAAGCTTATTTCTTCCAATTCTCTTGCTGATGTATTGGGAGGGCTTGTCATAGCCTTATTGTCATCTAAAAATGGTCCATTCAAATTTTCCTTGAATCTCAAAGCACCCATTCTGTAGCTATCATGCACACCAAGTAAATAATCCGTTTCAAATAAGTTTTGTTCTTGTCGTTGCTCTTCTCTTGCTTTTATAGCTTCACACCTTCTCATTAAAATACGTCCCCACCTATCAGGAGAAGAATCTAAAAATAATCCGAAATTGTTCTTATTCTCATCATTTAAATATTGCAATCCTGAATATAATTGCAAATCAGGATCTAATAATTGTGTGTATTCAGAGTTTAACCAAGTCTTATCGTATTCAAAAGAAAATATTTCCTTCCCTCTTAATAATTCGGAATGTAATATTCCCATTAAACATGGTTCAATCATTCCCTGCCAATGTGCAAACACATAAATGCTTTTTTTTATTTCATTCTCTCTCATGTCTTTTTATTTCTTTTTGGTGCTCTTTTTTTTGTTAGTAGTTTAGCATCCTGTAACTTCCTGCCTAATTCATCATCCTTTGCTATCAAAAGCAAATCTTTTTCAAGTCCCATTATCATCAACACTTGCAAATAAGCTCCTATACTAACACTTTGAGAACCTTTTTCTATTGACAACAATGTTGGACGACTAATATTTGCTCGTTCAGCAACCAATTCACTACTGTATTTTCTTCTTAATCTTGCAAGTTTTAGATTTTCTCCTAATTCAACAAGAATTCTCTTAGTTTTCGGCAAAAGTATTAGTTTCTTCTTTGTCATAACACAAAATATTTTTTACAAATATAATACATTTTGTAAAATCATTGTTTTGTTATATTTTTTTGCTGATACTGAAATAATTCTCAATATCAGAACAACTGACCTAATCGTTAAGACGATATCTATTTGGGTGGACTCAGGAAAACATTTTAACAAAACCTTTATTAAAACCTATAAGACAAATAAAATGAAAAATTATCCTTACCAATTGTCGGGAAAAATGTCAGTTTTGCTGAATTGTTTTTATGAAGTTTCACTATGGTTTTTCCGGTAACAAAGCCAATTACAGAGCCTAAGAAAATATCGGAAGTCCAGTGGTAATTGTCATAAACACGCGATAAAGCAGTCATGCTTGCTATTGAGTATGCTAAGTAAGGAACCCATTTTGTTTCCTTTAATTCCTCGGAAATTACGCTTGCCACAGAAAAAGCTGCTGCAGAATGACCTGATGGGAAAGATAAATTGTGAGTACTTAATTGCGGACCGTCCCATCTATTAAAAGGATCTCCTGTATTGGGTCTGTGCCTATGCCCCGATAATTTTAAAGCATAAACAAAAGCTCCTGAAAGCAAATAACTTTCAATTCCGAGTAATGCTATTCTTTTTGCTTTGTTGTTATCAAAAACAGTAGCACCCAAATAGGTTAAACTTAAAGCAGCAAGGGGGTAATAACCTCCCGCAGGTTCAACAATTTTTGCTAAAGCATCAACAGATTTCGAACGGTTTTTTTGAACAAAATTATGAATTTTTTGATCTTGTGTGTAAAGCCCGATAGTTGTTCCTACAACAATTCCAGCTTTGCACCAATCTTTTGTTTTCCACCTGAATGCTGAAGTAAGAATGTATTTTGTATCGTAAAAATATGATTTGAAATAATTAGAATTTAGTTTTAGTGTATCATCATTTTTATGGTTTATTTCAAAGTTATTGCTGTAAACATTTGTATTTGTTAAACAGACAAAAAGAAGTAAAAATAAAATATTTTTAATTTTAAATATATTTACACTCATGATTTGCATCAACTAATTCCCTGTATTTTACAATTATCTTTTTAAAATCTTCCCAAACATCTTTTTTTAATGCAGGATTTCTAAGCAAAGCTGAGGGATGAAATGTAGGCATCACAAATCTTTTTTCATACATTTTCCAATTACCTCTATCCCTTGTAATTTTTGCATAAGGGTCAAGCAATCCTTTTATTGCGGTAGAGCCAAGTAAAACAATTATTTTCGGGTCAACCATTTCAATTTGTCTTTTCAAAAAAGGCAAACAAACTTCCATTTCTTCTTTTGTAGGTTTACGATTTTGAGGCGGACGGCATTTTATAATATTTCCTATATAGATATGTTTTTCTCTATCAAAATTACAAGCCGCTAATATTTTGTCTAACAATTGCCCTGATTTTCCAACAAAGGCAATTCCTTTTTTATCCTCTTCAAATCCCGGAGCTTCGCCTATTAAAAATATTTCCGCATTAGGATTTCCGTTTCCAACTATTGCTTTGTTTCTACTTTTGTATAAATCACATTTTTGACAATTATTTATTTCTTCTTTAATTTTATCAAACATAATAAATTAGTTCAAAATTGAATCTACTCTAAAAAGTCTTAAAATGATTTTCAGCTTCTTTCTACCCCAAACCCTAAAGGGAGAAGTAGCTGAAAATCAGGACTCCCTTTAGGGAATGGGGCAATTCCTGATTTTCAAAAGCTGTACTCATTACTTTTTAGAATGGATTCAAAATTAGTTTTTTGACATACACCTCATTTTCTAAAACAACTTTTAAAAGATAAATTCCTTTTTCGTAATCATTCAATTTTATTGGAATAATCTTATCTCCTTTTTTTATCTTTTTTTCAATTAATACTTCTTTTCCACCAACTGAATAAACAATAAGTTTTGCATTTTGATCTATCCCGTTTTCAAAATGAATAAAAAATTCTCCATTTGCAGGATTCGGATAAACAACAATATTTTTTGAATTTTCATTATCAATTGAGTAAGGAATAAGGTAAAGTTCTTTGTTTGTTTTTGCCACACAATCCGCATAATCACTAACTTTTAAGCAAATATTGTAACTCCCGGCAGTTAGGAAATTATAATTTAAATTTCTTAGTTTTGAGGAATCACCATTGCTTAAAGTCCAAAAATAGGATTTTAAATTTTTATCCTGAGCTTCAAAAGAAACATTTAAATAATTTGCATTAAAAAACCAATCGGAATTTACATTTCTAACATAAACAAAAGCAGTATCAAAGGCATTAGGAACAGAGCATCCATCTGTTAACTTAACAACATATTTTTTATCTTCACTTAAGGAATCTTCCACCTGAGCAAAACTGCCAAGAGCATTATTCCATTCCAAAACATAAGATGCATCAAGACCACCGTAAGCGACAGCTTGGAGATTTACTATTCCGTTTTTACAAACAGAATCTTTATCGGAAATAATCTCAACAGATAATTTGGGTATTACATTTACTGTTATGGATTTATTGACCGTAGGGATTGTACAATTATCATCCAAAGTTAATGTGTATTTTGTAGTTGCTTTCGGATTTACGCTTACATTTGCTGTGTTTCCTGAAATATGATTCCACGAAAAAACATAATTAGCACTATCACCGCCTTTTGCTATTCCTTTAATGTTTACGGTATTTCCATAACAAATTGTTGTGTCTTTATTAGGTAATAAATTTAATTCAAGCGGAGGTCGGACAAAAACATTTACAGAATCAAAAACAGCTTGCAAGGAACATGAATCAAACAATGAAATTAAATACTTTGTAGTTGTTGTAGGCTGAAATGTAGTTGATTTTCCATTCCAATAATTCCCATTTAACAAATAATTATAATTTTGAGCATTACCTCCATTTGCTGTTGCATCAATCTCAATAGATTCTCCATAACAAATTGTATCATTATCAACAAAAGCATTTACAGTTAACGGCTGTCTTACAAATACAAAAACAGAATCACGAACAGTGTCAATTGAACAATTGTCGTATAAACTTATTTTATATTTTTTAGATAAAAATAAAATATCATTAATAATTTTAGTATTTCTATTATCATCCCACAAATAAGAATATTGTGAGCTATCACCTCCTGAAGGATTTGCTTCCAACACAACCGTTTTTCCATAACAAATTGTATCCTTATCAACAGAAATATTTACGGTTAATGGTTGTTGGACAAATATATAAACAGAATCACTAACAGTGTCAATTGAGCAATTATCGTATAAGTTTATTTTATAAGTTGTTGATGAAAACAAAGTATCGGAAATAATTTTAATATTTCTATTATCATCCCACAAATAAGAATATTGTGAGCTATCACCTCCCGTAGGATTTGCTTCCAATACAAGCGTTTTTCCATAACAAATTGTGTCATCGTAAACATTAATATTTACTGACAACTGCTTTCTTACACAAAGAGTTACTTCAGAGGAAAAAGTATCTGTTAAGCAATAATTAGAAATTTTTAACCTGTATTTATTTAAGTTTTGTAAATATTGAACATTCTCTAAAACAATAAAAGTATCATTTTCTCCACTGATATTTGTCCATGTATTTCCATTAGTATTTTTTTGCCATTGCAATGTCATTGGAGTATTGCTTTTTACAGAAAAATCAAATTGAACACTGTCCCCAATACATACTGTATCGTTTGTCGGTAAGCTGAGAATATGAATTCCTGTATCAACAGTTAAAACAGCCTCCGTGCTGAAAACCCGATTTTTACATTGATTTTGATAAAAAATTCTGTAAACATTATTATTTTCAGCAGGACTTTGATTTGTTAATAAAAGAGAGGTATCCGTAGCTCCGCTAATGTCTTGCCAGTTAACACCAAAGTCAGTGCTTTTTTGCCATTGCTTGCTAATAGTTTGTGTGCCTGTTGCCTGTGTAACAAATAATTTTGAATTTCCATTACAAATAGTATCCTTACTAATATCCTGAATAATGAAAGGTGCGAAAATATTAGTATCGGTAAATACATTTATTGCATTAGCTTTAATGCTTGTTGCTCCGTAAGTATCAACTGCACTAACTGTAAACCAATTTTCAATTGTATCATTCAGGTTTAAAAAAGTATAAAAAGTATCACTTACATTAGCTTGAAAATCCCATTGACCGCTATCCAACTTAAAAACATCATAAGAATTTGCATCTTCTACTTTATTCCAACTCATAAAAACCTGTTCTTTACAAGCTGTAGTAAAAAAACCATCAGGTCTGTTCATGATTGAAAAACAACTATCGCTAACGCCCGACATATTGCTACTACTAATTTTAATTTTACAAAAAGCAGAATTAATATTTGGAACAGTCCAAGTAAAATACCTTCTTGATGAATTTATATTTGTTGCTATTGTTGTCCAAGTATTTCCTGTATCTGCCGAAAACTCCAAAGTAAAACTTCCTGTTTGCCCAAAAGCATCCCAGCGTAAAATTTCACTTGAATTGGGAGAAAAGCTCTCATCAGCAAAAGGATATGTAACAGTAATTTTTTCTTTAACATTTTCATAAGAAAGAGAAAAAGATTGTTTGCCTATGGGAATACGCTTTCCATTAACATTTATAATATATTTTCCGGGTATTGGATTATTGATAATTATTTGCTCGATATTATTAATTGAATCAATAGATTGAACGGCAGTATTATTTTTGTTTGCAGTATCCAAAACCAAAGGATAAAAAATAGTTCCTAAGCTGTCTTTTACTAAAAGGTTTAAGTTGTTAACTAATGTTATTGAATCAACAGGAGAGTAAGGATATGAAGCTTTGTCGGTCCAGCAAAGTAAAATTTTTAATTTTTTTACGCTTGAGTCAATAAAAATAGTATCATAATAATTTTGATTATGAGAAATACTGTCAAATACAAAATCACCGTTTTCAATAGCATTAAAAGCTTTTAATCCGTTAAGAATTCCAAAGCCGTATTTGAAATCAGGACCGGGGTTTCCTTTGTCGAGTGCAGTGTTGCACACAATTGCTTTAAGTGTTGAAGCATCGGGTTCGCTTTGATATTTAGTTCTATATTTTTCAAAAAGTTGTGCAATTATTCCTGTTACAGCAGGTGTAGCCATTGAAGTACCACTCCAACTACCGGAATAATTATTATTATGCAAAGTTGATTTAACGTGAACGCCAACTGCACAAACATCAGGGCGAAGCCTTCCGTCTCGCATTGGTCCCCAACTGCTAAATCCACTTATTTGGTCGTAGTTATTTACAGCACCAACGCAAACAATATTTTTTGAGGCTTGAAATCCACTTGAAATTGTACGATAACCATTGCTTGTACATTGACTTCGTGAATTTCCTGCAGCAAAAACATGAACTAAATTGGGATAATTAACTACCATTTTGTCAAGGTAATGACTGTAATAATCGTAGTAACCTCTTTTGTAACAAGTATCCCAAGGAGGAGAATAAACATAGGAATTCTGAGTCATTACAATGCTGTCATATTTTAAAGCAGTATCCATTTCATGCGAAACCCATCCGTAAAAATCCCATGAAAGCATCGTAGCTTCAGTTGCCATTCCGGTGTAATACGGATCTTTTATGCCTGCACCTGCTACAGTACCTGCAACATGTGTTGCATGACTATGCACATTATGTGCTGTTTCCATTACTGTTAATCGGTAATTGTAATCTACGTGATTTCCAACAGGTCCTGCATCCCATTCGCCAACTCTTACACCTTTGCCTGTTAGATTTCCGTAAAATCGTGAGCCAAGCATATTAGATTTAATTAGTGATTTACTTCTTTTGTTTGCCGTAGTAACAGGAATATTTGAAGGTGCCATCCAAATAAGCCATGGTTTTTTCGCTAATTTATCAATATCTTTTATAGGGATTCTCAAAACCAAACTATTTAATCCTGCTGTTGTACATAATAATTTGTATTCGGAATCAATGTCATTTTTTATTCTCTCCCATTTAATATCTTCAAAATATAAAACTTCAACATCAACATAGCCTTCTTTTATTATTGAAAAATACGGAATGTTACTTTTCAATCTATTATGTATCTTGTCTTTAGGTTCTATTTTAATAATAGCATGAATATTATGCTTTATAGGATTATCAAAAAAATAATTGTTTGCAGAGGCTAAATATGCTTTGTTCGAAATGTAATTTAATAAATTTAGCCCTTTAGATTTTAAAATATTTTGCTCTGCTTCATTGGGTATTTTAGTAAATTGAATAAGGAAATAATACTTCTCGTTAAACTTATCAAGATTACTAATATCAATTTTTTCAACATTTTGTTGAACGACAAAACTTCGGTTTCGTAAATTTATTAAGGTATTTGTTTCGGTTATCTGTGCTTGCAAAAAATTAGAAATAAAAACTGAACAAATTATCAATACTATATTTCTTGTAAAATTATTTTTCATTCTTTTTTAAATTATTAGATATCCCATTTATTAAAAGGAATTTTTATTAAATTTGAATTATAATATTTTGAATCTCCTGTAATTTCTTTTCCGACCCAATTTGGTTTTTCAAAAATTTGATTTTCATTTTTCAGCTCTATTTCAGCATAAATTAGCCCTTTATTTTCGCCCAAAAACTCATCAATTTCCCATGTAAAATTTTCGTATAAAACAGTGTAGCGACATTTTTCAATTATTCTGTTTTCACAAAATTCAGTCAATATTTCCTTTGCATCTTCAAGGGGAATTTTGTACTCAAATTCAGAACGTACAATTCCTTTATTTTTTCCCTTTATTGTTATAAAAGCATTTTTATCAGAAATTCTAACTCTAACAACATTGTTATTCTCACTTTTTAAATACCCTTGGGTAATATAAACTTTTTTTGATTTAGAGAAGTTCCCTTTTATTAGAAATTTTCTTTCTATTTCTTTACCCATGATTACTTATTCCAATTATAATAGACTAATAAAAAAGGCAATGACATTTTCAATTTAAATTCAAATTTAAAGTATTTATTTTAGAATGGATTAACTTTTTTATTTATTCGTAAAATAGGGATTAGAATTAGGTCTATAAAGATTTCTCTAAAGTTACGTCTTATAAAAATATCTAAGATTTGCTATCTATTTGTACAACAAAGAATTCAGTTCTTTAATATCTGGAATTCTTCTTGCAGGCCATTTTTTTACTACTGTATTTTCTTTGAACAAAACCAAACCGGGATTTGAACGAATAATTGTTTCAAGTGTAACAAGGTCGGCATTGTTTATTGGATATTTTACGTCATATTTTTCCGAATACTTATCAATTTCTTTTGTTAACGATGATGTTAGTGCCCAAACTTTTACTTCATTTTCTTCATTTAAATCTGCAACAAGTTCATTTAATTTTTGCTGTGCATCAGTATTTGCTTTTTCAATTTTGGTATAAACAATAAGTAATCTGTATCCTCTTTGATTTAAAAATTCCTCTGTTAAATCATTTCCGTCTTCATCATTTATTTTAAAATCATGAATAGGTGGTGTATATCCTTTTTTTACAAGAACATTTTTTGTTTCTACCCATTGCCAATTTCCATCGGAAGGGATGTTATCCGTACTAAAATCTTTTTCTTTTCCGTTCTGTTTATTTTTATAAACAAGTGTTGTTTCGTAAATATCTCCTTGTTTATCATCAGGTATTGTCATAAGTTTTTGAATGTTATTCCCTACTTTGTATGGTCTAAAATCCATTATTGGTAAATTGGCAATGCTGTAAAAACCTATTGCCAAAGTAAACAACGTACTTAAAATTATTGTTGACCACTGCCCGGGGAATTCAAAAAGCGTTTTTATTTTTTCTCTTCCGAGATAAATAAAAACAGCAAAAACCATTATGATAATATTTTTATAAAAAGTTTGCCAATTTGTAAGAATAATAGCATCACCAAAACAACCGCAATCACTAACAGGATTTTCAATTGCCAGATAAAGAGTTAAGAGCGTAAAAGGAATCATCAGAATAAGTAGCAACTTTGACATTAATTTTGAACGTGAACCAAAAAGTATTGCTACCCCTAATGGCAATTCGTAAGAGCATAAAATAAAAGCTCCCACCATTGAAAAAGGTATCAGGAATTCTGCGTTAAAAGCAATAAAATAATCTGTAATTTTTATTTGAGTTCCCATTGGGTCAACTGCTTTCACAAAACCGGAAAAGATAAAAACTATTCCTATAAAAATTCTACTAACCCAAAGCAATTTATCATTTATTTTCATTTCTGTTACCTAATTTTATTAATGCAAAAAAGGAATAATTAATCATATCGTACAAATTTGAATCAATTCCTTCTGAAAAAGAAATTTCACCTTTATTGTCCAAAATTTGTTTGATTCTGTGAATCCTTGCTAAAATAATATCTGTAAAAGAGCTAATATACATATTTCTCCAAGCTTCACCGTAATCATGATTTTTATCCTTCATCAAATCATGTGCAATTTTAAGATATTTGTCATAAAGATTTAATATCTTATCAAAATTAAAATCTTCAATTTTATTCTGTTGTAACTCACCCTGAATAAGAGTTATAATGCAATAATTAATAATACTAATGTATTCAGTATTTACATCATCTTCAATTTTCTGTTTTTTTTCTACCTCAATGTTTCGTATTCTGTCAGCTTTGATGTAAATTTGATCAATCAAACTTGTAATGCGAAATACTCTCCAAGAGGTACCGTAATCTTTATTTTTGTTTTCAAATATTTTACGGCATTTTTGAGAAATTTCTAAATACTGTTTATTTGTTCTATTTGTCATTTTTATTGTTTCAATTGAGTAAGCAAATTTATATTTAATGATTTTCACAGAGAAAAAAAATTTGATAAAAGTAAAAGGAGGTATCTTAGACCTCGGTGTGCCTAAAGTTATGGGCATTTTAAATCTTACTCCCGACTCCTTTTTTGATGGTGGGAAATATCAAAAATTAAAAAATATTTTGCTCCAAGTTGAAAAAATGCTTTCTGATGGTGCTGATATTATTGATGTCGGTGGATTTTCATCTCGTCCCGGAGCAAAATTAATTTCGGAGGACGAAGAACTTCAAAGGGTTGTTAAACCAATCAAAAATATTTGTAACAAATTTCCTGATGCTATTATTTCAATTGATACTTTTCGTTCTACCGTTGCTCAAAAAACAATTGATGCAGGTGCTTGTATTGTTAATGACATCACTGCCGGTAATGGAGACAACAAAATGTTTGATGTTATTAAAAGAAATGATATTCCTTACATTTTAATGCACATGCAAGGAAATTCGGGAAATATGCAAGACAATCCTAAATACGAAGATGTTGTTAAGGAAATTATTAGATATTTTGAATCAAAAATTCAGCAATTAAAACAAATGGGAATCAAAGATTTTCTTATTGACCCTGGCTTTGGTTTTGGGAAAACCATAGCTCATAACTATGAAATATTAAGAAATTTAGAACTACTAAAATTACTTGACGCTCCAGTTCTCGTAGGAGTTTCCAGAAAATCAATGATAAACAAAGCTCTCAACATAAAAGCTCAAGAGGCATTGAACGGAACAACTGTTTTAAACACCATTGCTCTTTTGAAGGGAGCAAATATTTTAAGAGTACATGATGTAAAGGAAGCAAAAGAAACAATAAAACTTGTAACTTTGCATCTAAATCAAAAATAACTTTTTATTAAAATTTCCATAAATGCAATTATTTGACTTTCTATCCATTAATTTTATTGACTTAATAGACATTGTTTTTGTTGCCTTTTTAATTTATTTTTTATACAGAATAGTGAAAGGAACAATTGCTTTTAATATTTTTCTTGGATTTCTTTCAGTTTATCTTTTATGGTGGGTGGTTATGGCTCTTGATATGACATTATTATCAAGAATACTAGGGCAGTTCATTGGCGTTGGTGCATTAGCTTTAATTATTGTTTTTCAGCAAGAGATAAGGAAATTCTTATTAATTATCGGGCAAAATAATATTTTTGTTAAAAGTAATTTCTCAGTCAACAAATTATTTCCTTGGAATTGGAAAGTAGAAAATCCAATAACTTTAAATTATTCTGAAATTGTAAGTGCTTGCAATGACATGTCAAAAACAAAAACAGGAGCTTTAATAGTAATTCCAAAATCCTCTGAGTTACGCAATTTCGCTTCTACAGGAATTTCTATCAATGCTTCAATAACATCTCATTTAATAAAATCAATATTTATTAAAAATAGTCCTTTACATGATGGTGCGGTTATAGTTGTGAAAAATAAAATATCTGCGGCATCTTGTATTTTACCTGTTTCAGATAATATTAATATCTCAAGTTCTTTAGGCTTACGGCATAGAGCAGCTATTGGTATTAGCGAACAAAGTGATGCTTTTGTAATTATTGTCTCTGAAGAAACAGGAGAAATTTCAATAGCAAAAAATGCTGTATTATTTCATGCAATCACAATAAAAGAACTTGAAAAAAAGCTCGATGATAACTTTTTTCATTTTAAAACAGTTTAAGGGGGGGGGCTATGTCAAATACTGTGGGTAATCAAATTTGCCACAGATTCACTGATTACAAAATTACTCTTTTTGTAATTAGTACTTAGTGTCTCTAAGAAAACTATCAAATTTTATGATTTCTAAGAGGTACTAAGTAATGAATTTTAATCTGTGAATCTGTGGCTCTAATTTTTTTTACCCATACAAATCAATATAGAACCATTTTGTTGTTTTTAAATGTTTATGAAATTTTTTAATAGTTCTATCGTTTAACTTAATAATTATTCTAATCTTTGTAGTATAATTGAAAAGTATTTTCACGGTTTTTTAAATAAAATAAATTATTCTTATGCGTAAACTTTACATTTCATTCTTTTTGATTTTTGCTTTTGGATTTACTGTTATCGGACAAAACATTGATATGCTTGACAAAAAAAATGGCTTTCAAAACTTTAAATTCAATACCCCATTAAAAAATTATCAAAAATATTCTCCCGCAAAAGTGAATAAAGAACATTATCAACTTAAAACAATAAAAGATGTTTCTATTGGTAATTATGACCTTGAATCTCTTGAGCTATACTTTAAGAATGGCAGGCTTACAAAAGTGAAAGTTACTCTTGATGACCAAGACAGGCAAAAGAATGAAAAAATTTTTAATGCACTTATCACAAACTACGGCAGATACACATATCACAGATCATCAAGCACATTCACCTATACCTCAGAAATGATATGGAAAGGTGAATTTGTTACTCTAATTTATGCATTTACATCATACCGCGAAGGTGGTGAATTTAAAACAAAAATTTATCTTACCTACTCACATACAGGAGCTGTTGTTGAATCTGATCTTGCAGATGACTTATAAGGTATATCCATTTGTATGGAAATAAATTCCATGTACTTGGATTTTTAAATATTTTTTTTAACTAAAGGGAGGTTCTATAAATACATTCGCATTAAGATTTTCAGAGTTTTTTATAGACAATGAAAAATTTTGAAACACTATCGGGATAATGTAAAAAGTTTTGAAGAAGTATATGAAAAACTCTGAAAACCCTTTGGGAACAAAGATAATAAACAATCTGACTGCGTTAAAATTTTTCTCAATAGCTAATGCTATTCAGAAAAATTTGTGCCTTGCATCTTATTCATTATCTTTGTTTCTTAAAAGAAATGTATTTAAAGAACCTCCCTTAAATTTATTATTATGAAAAATTTACTCTTATTTTTCTCCGTGATTTTTGTTTTAACATCTTGTACAAAAACAAATGAAAAGCAAGAATTATCTTCGCCTGTTGTTTCTGTTGATAAGATGAATGTTCTTTACATTGGATTAGATAACCCAATATCCGTAGCAGTTCCCGGCATTGCTTCAGAGAAACTTGTGTTAGAACCTGATTTTGGAACTATCAAAGACACAAATGGAAATTATACTTGGGATATTTCCGATATTGATAAAAACAAAAAGGAAGTACATTTAAAAATCTTTGTAAAAATTGATGAAGAAAATGAAAAATTAGCAGGAGAAAAAACATTTCGTGTTGAAAATGTTCCTGAACCTAAAGCTTCTGTCAATGATGTTTCTATAGGTTACTTTGCAAAAGAAAAAGTTGCTGATATAGATTCTCTCAAAATTATTTTAGCTAATTTTGTGTATGATGAACAATTATATCTGGACGTAACAAAATTTAGGTTTGTTTATAATAGATTAGAAGGCAATAGTTCTTTAATAAATAGTAGAGGTAGCTGTTTGAGCGAAAAAACAAAAGAACTATTAGCATCTTCGGAACCTCAAAAAGGTGACAGAATTATAATTGATAATATTTATGCAGAAACACCTAATAAAGGTGAAGTACGTATTCCATCAATTATAATCTTAATACTTTATTAGGCGGTTATATTTTTGAACTTCTTAATTGTTTCAGTTGGGTTGGGGGTGTTAAAAATAGCATTTCCTGCTACAAGTGAGTCTGCACCTTTTTCTATTAGCATCTTTGCATTGTCAAGATTTACTCCACCATCAACCTGAATTAGTGTTTTAGATTGTTTGCTCTCAATCAGTTTTTTTAACTCTTCAATTTTGTTGTAAGTATTGGGTATAAATTTTTGAGCTGCAAACCCGGGATTTACCGACATTATTAATACCATATTAATATCGGCAATAATATTTTCAAGAAAAGAAACCGGTGTATGCGGATTTAATGCAAGTCCGGTTTTCATTCCATTATTTTTTATATCCTGAATTGTTCTGTGTAAATGCGTACAACTTTCGTAATGAACTGTAAGAATAGATGCTCCTGCTTCGCTAAATTGTTTTATGTAGCTATCAGGATTGTCAATCATTAAGTGAACATCTATTTCTTTTTTTGCAATTTTATTTACAAATTTAAGAACAGGAAAACCGAAAGAAATATTTGGTACAAAAACGCCATCCATCACATCAACATGTATCCAATCCGCATTGCTTTTATTGAGCATTTCAATTTCGCTTTGCAAATTGCCAAAGTCTGCTGAAAGTATTGATGGCGATAAAATCATTTTTTAATTTTCTTTTACCTTTCTTAGGTTATTTTTTTTCAAGAACTTTTTTTGAAAGTCTAAATTTACCTGACCTTTGATCAATATTTATTAGTTTAACTTTTACAATATCACCCTTTTTGACCATTTTGTTTGTTTGAATACTTCTATCATAAGAATATTCAGAATTATGAAGTAAACCTTCATTGCCTGGCATAAATTCAAGGAATGCTCCAAAATCAACTACACTAACAACTTTTGCATCATATATTTTCCCTTCTTCAGGTTTTGCAGTTATTTGTTTAATAGTAGCTTTTGCGGCTTTCATTTCTTTAGCGGTAGGTGTTACTATTTCAATAGTAGCTTTTTCGTTTATAGGGTCGCCTATTGTTATTTTTGCATTTGTATCCTTTTGAATTTGTTGAATTTGCTTTCCACCTGGTCCAATAATTTTTCCAATTACTGCCTCTTCAACGATTATTTTTTCTATTTGTGGTGCATGTTCTTTATAGCTTTGTCTAGGCTCTACAATAGCTTCTTTCATTTTCTCAAGAATATGCATTCTTCCTCTTTTTGCTTGTTGCAATGCCTCCGAAAGAATTTCGTAAGAAAGTCCTTCAACTTTAATATCCATCTGACAAGCAGTAAGTCCGTTTTCTGTTCCTGTAACTTTAAAGTCCATGTCTCCAAGGTGGTCTTCGTCACCTAAAATATCTGAAAGAACAGCGTATTTATTTGTTTCTGTGTCAATGATTAATCCCATTGCAATTCCCGAAACCGGTTTTTTAATTTTTACACCTGCATCCATAAGTGCAAGGCATCCTGCACAAACTGTTGCCATTGATGATGAACCGTTTGATTCAAGAATATCTGAAACTATTCTTATTGTGTAAGGGTTAACATCTTCTGATGGTAGAACTCTTTCTAATGCTCTTTTTGCAAGATTTCCATGTCCTATTTCTCTTCTTGCAGGACCTCTGTTTGGCTTAACTTCTCCTGTTGAAAAAGCAGGGAAATTATAATGTAAAATAAATTTTTCAAAGCCTTTATAAAAAGCACCGTCAACCATTTGTTCGTCAAGCCTACTTCCGAAAGTTACAGAAGTTAAAGATTGAGTTTCTCCTCTTGTAAAAACAGCAGAACCATGAGCTGAGGGTAGATAGTCAACTTCACAACTAATATTTCTTATCTCGTCATATTTTCTTCCGTCAAGTCTTGTTTTATTATCTAAAACTACCTTTCTGATTGTTTCTTTTTTAACATCACCAAAGTATTTTTTCATTAAGCTTAGCGTGTCTTTATCTTCAAGTTCTTCTTCACTAAGGTTTTCTACATACTCTGTCCAGATGTTTGAAAGTGCGTCCGATCTTTCATCTTTTTCAGTAGGTGTTTCAGCTATTTTTTCAACTTTATCTTCAAATTTTTCAAAAGCAAGTTTTTTCAGTATGTCATCTTCCATTCCTTTTTCATACTCTCTTTTTTCTATTCCACACTCTTCTCTTAATTCCTTTTGTACTTTACACTGAATTTTTATTGCTTCATGACCTTTTTTTATTGCTTCAGCCAAAACTTCTTCACTTACTTCATCCATTCCGCCTTCAACCATGTTTACATTTTCTTCGGTTGCGGCAACAATAATGTCCATTTTAGCTTTTTTGAGTTCGTCTTTTTTTGGATTTATTACAAACTCATCATTAATCAATGCAACACGAACTTCTGAAATTGGTCCTTTAAAAGGTATATCGGATATTGTAATTGCCGAAGAAGCCGCAAGTGCAACATAACTATCGGGTATAATTTGCTCATCCGAAGAAATAAGGCTAATCAAAACTTGTATATCAGAAAAATAATCCTTTGGAAACAAAGGACGAATTGCCCTGTCTATAAGTCTTGATATTAAAATTTCGTAATTGGAAAGTCTTGCTTCTCTTTTTAAGAATCCACCGGGGATACTTCCTGATGCAGCAAATTTTTCCTGATAATCAACGGTTAGTGGTAAAAAGCCGGCTCCTATTCTTTGTTCTTTGGTAGAAACTACTGTAGCGAGAAGCATAGTTTTTCCAATTTTAACTACTACTGCTCCATCTGCTTGTTTTGCTAATTTACCTGTTTCAATTGATACTTCTTGACCATTTCCAAGGTCAAATGTTTTTGTGTATATTTTTGTATTTTTCATAATCTTATTAAATTGTGGGTGTAAAAAAAATAGGCGGAAATATTTAAAAAGAAAGCTTGTTCTTCTTAGATAGGTGTGATTATTAAAAGAGGCGGATAAACCGCCCCCATAAAACTATTTCCTAATTCCTAAATCTTTAATTAGTTCCCTGTACTTTTCAATATCTTTTTCCATAAGATAATTCAAAAGTTTTCTTCTCTTACCAACTAAGCCATACAAGCCTCTTTGTGTTGAAAAATCCTTTTTATGTATTTTCAAATGTTTTGTTAAATGTTTAATCCTTTGACTAAACAGTGCTATCTGACTTTCGGGGCTACCTGTATTTGAGGAATTATTGCCGTACTTTTCAAAAATTGATTTTTTTTCTTCTATATTCATACAATACTCTATTTTTACGAGTGTGCAAATTTAAAACATTTTCATTAATGCTGAAACTTTTTGTAAATAATATTTTTAAAGAATTGTTTATTTGGTGATTTGTTTAAACGCAGAGTCGCAGAAACGCAGAGGAAAAAGTAACAAAAAAAGTCAACCTTATTCAGGTAAGCACAATTGAGGGACTGCCGACTGAAGACTGCCGACTGGTTATTTGGTTATATTTTCACGCAAAGACGCAAAGAACGCAAAAGAAAAAGTAACAAAAAAATAAAAGCTATTCAACTGAAGATTGCTGACTGAATACTGTTTATTTGTTTATTCGTAGCACATAACTTTAAGTACTTCTTTTTGTTTATCCGTAACACTTAACTCTAAGAACTTTAGGCACTCTAAGTACTTCTTTTTGTTTATTCGTAACACTTAACTCTAAGAACTTTAGGCACTCTAAGTACTTCTTTTTGTTTATTCGTAACACTTAACTCTAAGAACTTTAGGCACTCTAAGTACTCTAAGTACTTCTTTTTGTTTATCCGTAGCACATAACTCTAAGTACTTTAGGCACTTTAAGTACTCTAAGTACTTCTTAATCGGATAAAATTTTTTTTAAAGCAAATATTCCCGTACCTTGCACCCTTAAATAAAACCGCTGAATTATGAAGAAAATACTTACAATTATTACAATAGTTTTTTTGTCCTTAGTTTATGAGGTATCAAATGCACAAAACTATTGCACTCCATCATATAATGGCTCAGGGCAAAAGTCCCGTTGGTTTTGTCATTTGTTAAATGTACGTTTTGGAGATATTGACCGAACTACAGCCGCACCATACAATTGGAACTGGCCAAATACAATTTACGAAAATTTTACTAATATTTCTACAGATGTTGTTCCTCAACAAACTTATCCAATTTCTATTTATGTTGGTAACGGAGCTAATAGTCAGTATGTTAGTGTATGGATTGATTTTAATCATAATTTTATTTTTGAATCATCAGAACGGGTATTATCCCAAAAAGACTTTGGAAATACAGGAGATCATATTATTAGAGGAAACGTTACTATTCCATCAAATGCAAGCATTGGCAAAACAAGAATGCGTGTTGGAACAAACATTATTTTATCAAGTGGACAAAGTGCTCCTGATCCATGCACAAATAATGAGACAGCAAATCTTGCAAACGTAGGTCCAATATCATCTCAGCATTTTCAAGATTTCGAAATAAACATACTTCAACCTGCAATTCAATATTATGTTTCTTCAAATACAATACAACTGCTTACTAATGAGGAGGTAACTAAAGCAAGTTCCGATAATCCGATAATCCGAATAGACGTTAATACAAACCCTGATGGAATTCTTAGTCCCTTAAAAACTGATACATTTTACATTTCTTTACTTGGCACAACTAATCCTAACGAAATATCAAATGCGAAACTTTATTATACAGGAATAAACCCTGAATTTTCTTCAAGCAATCAAGTTGGAACAACTGTTGGTTCTCCCGGAACATATTTTAAATTTAGTCCTAATCAATCACTACAACCGGGAACAAATCATTTTTGGCTTACTTATGACGTAACATCAGATGCAATAATTGGGAATGTGCTTGATGCAAGATGTAACGGTGTTTTTGTAAATACTAGAAGAGTGCCTTCAACAATTGACCCTAAAGGTAGCCGGACAATTGGTTATTGTGTTTCAAAAGGAACAAAAACATTTATTTACGTAAGAGCAGTAAACTTACGTAACATCAATCATTACGGCTATCCATATTACAATAATGATGGATATCAAGATTGGACAAATTATACAGCAACACTTTACAAAGGTTACAATCATACGCTTTCAATTGAAACAGGTAATGGAGTAAACTCAAATCTTACTCAAGCATGGATAGATTTTAACCAAGATGGCTTTTTTGATGATGCAACAGAAAAAGTGTTGACAGACAGTCTTGTTATCTCCAATCCTCCTCCTTATGTTTACGGACCTGTAGTTGACAGCTTTTCAATTCCAATAAATTCCCCTGTAGGAAAAACAAGGATGAGAATAATTTCTCATTATAATCCAAATAATCCACCGCATCGCCCCCATGCTAAGCCATGTTCAAATCCTGTAGAAATAGGTGAAGTAGAAGATTATTCAATTATTCTTGCTGATTCAGGACAAGCTGTTGCCGATTTTTCATCTACAATTTCTTGTTTAGGAGATTCAAGCATATTTACTGACAAATCTTATGTTTTTGGTTCTACATTCCATGTAAATGCATGGAACTGGGATTTTGATGATGGAAACACTTCAAACCTACAAAATCCAAAACATAAATTTACTTTACCCGGAGTTTACAATGTGAAACTTACGGTTAAATCCAATTTTACCGGAGCTGTTATTAGTTCTGTAACAAAGCCTGTAAGTGTAAATGACCCTGTTGCTAATTTTTCAATTACATCAAATCTTTACAAGATACCTATAGAATTTATTGATGAAACTTCAGGGGGTAAAATGCTTGCATATCCAAATGGTCATTACTGGGATTTTGGTGATCCTGCAAGTGGGTATAACAATTATTCTCAAGACAAAAGCCCGAAACATACTTATAATTCTGTAGGAAACTATTCTGTAACTCTTATAGTTACAAGCGAAGGCGGTTGTATTGATACTGTTGTTAAAACAATTTCAATTGACAGTGTTATTAAACCCATTGCAAATTTCAGTGCCTCATCATTTAATCCTTACTTTGATAAAAAAATTACTTTTCTTGATATTTCAGTAAATGACCCAACTTATTGGAGGTGGGAAGTAAGTCCTTCATCTTTCAAATTTCATGATAGCACTACTAAGCTTTCAAAAAGTCCTGTAATTTCATTCGATAACGTTAGTGTTTATGCTGTTCGACTTGTTGTTAGCAACAATGCAGGAAGTGATTCTATTACAAAAGTTATAACAACAAAAAATTATATCAAACCTGTTGCTGATTTTTCGGCAACACCTACAATAATAAAAGCAGGTCAAGTAATTTCATTTCTTGATAAATCAAAAAACGACCCTACAAATTGGACATGGTCTTTTGGCAATAGTGATTCTTCTTTTGTTCAGTATCCTAAAACATCCTATTCAGGAGTGGGACATTACACTGTAAGTTTAAAAGCTTCAAATCCTGCAGGTAATGACACAAAAATAATAACAAATTATATTGAAGTTACAAACGAATATAAAATGTGCGATGGAGAAGCACCATTTAGCAATCTATTTTCAGGATTAATTTATGATTCCGGAGGAAGAAACGAGGAATATAAAAATGGTTCAAATTGTAGTTTTATTATTGAGCCTCCTTGTGCAGGACCTATTACTCTTAATTTTTCATCCTTTGATATGAAAGTAAGTGATTACATTTATGTTTATGATGGTGATTCAATAAATCCAAAGAAATTATTAACACCCAATGGTTTATCAGGAAGCACTATTCCTTCATCAATTACTGCAAGGTCAGGAGCAATGCTAATTGTGGAACTCACAAATAGCGTTGAAACAGACAACGGATTTATTGCAACATGGAGTGCTATTCCAAATATTACACCTAATCCTTCAATCGTGGCAGATTCTATTGGATACTTAAATGGACCTGTTCGTTTTACAAACGGAACATCTCTCGGTGCAGGGAATACTTATTACTGGGATTATAATAATGACAATGTTATTGATGATGTTTTCACATCCTTGGATATGGTAACAGACGGAAGCTATGCTTATGATAGCCTTGGATATTATACTGTTAAGCTTATCGCAAAAAACTGTAAAGGTTCTGACACATCTTTATTTGTTATTCACATCAAACAACCAACTCAGCCTCCTATTGCAGATTTTCACGTTTTTTATGATGATACTATTGTTGCAGAAGGACAAAAAGTATATTTTGAAGACCTTTCTTCAATGGGACCAACAAGATGGAAATGGGAAATAACTCCTCCCGATTATTTTTCAATCGGTTATTTTGCTGATGGAACAGCAGATACTTCACAAAATCCTATTATACAATTTTATGGCTTAGGAGGTTATGATATTTCCTTAACAGCAACAAACATAATCGGTTCAAGTCCAAAAGTAATAAAGAAAAAATATATTTTAGTAATTCCTCAAGTAACAATGGGAGCATGGCCCTTCGTTAGAAATGAAGAAGCAGGAAGGATTTTTGATTCAGGAGGACCTGAAGGAAATTATAGTAACAACGAAGACCATAATTTTTTAATAGATCCTTGTGCAAAAGAGGTGTATCTTACATTTAAGCAATTTGACTTGGCTGCAGGAGATTATCTGAGAATTTACGATGGAGTTGATAACACGGGAAAAGCATTATTTCCAGGCAATGGATTTAGTGCGAATGTAAAACCTACACAAACCCTTATTGCTGAATCAGGTTCAATGTTTCTTGAAATGGAAACAGATTATTCAACAGTAGGGCAAGGTTTTGATGCAACTTGGACAATAGATCCAATTGATCTCCCTTTAGCTTCTTACGATTCTCCTGATTCTGCATTTACAGGAGGAAACATTGTTCTTTTCAATAACACTTCCACAGGAAAAGAAATTGAAAAATATTATTGGGATTATGACCATGATGGAATTACAGACGACTCTACTTTTAATGGAAAATATTCCTTTATGCAAACAGGCTATAAATTTGCAACTCTTACTGCTGTAAATTGTGCAGGTAAAGATGTTTTTTCAAAAATGATTAACGTTTTTAACCCGACACAAAAACCACAAGCAGATTTTGTAGCAGATATAAAAAATGCTGATACTTCCGACATTATTACTTTTTCCGACCTTTCACTTTATGGACCTAATAAATGGACATGGGATTTTGCTACAAAAAAAGTTGAGTATGTTAACAGTTACGACACAGTATTTCCACGAGCGTTAATAAAATTTGATACAACAGGAACTTTTGATGTAAGCCTTGTTGCAAAAAACAGCTTTGGTTCTGACACTTCTTTAAAAAAGCAATATGTTAATATTTTTGCTTATTGCCGACCAACAGTTCAAAACATGCTAAGTAATTTTGGCATTAGCCGTGTTGTTATTAACAACCTTGATAACACTAGTAAAGCAGGTGTTTCTCAATACACAGATTACACAAATTTTTATTCGGCAACTTTAGAACTTGGTGGTACTTACAATTTTGAAATTAACAGTTCCGATAATACTTATCCTTATGAAAGAAAAATTTGGATAGATTTTAATCAAAATGGAATATTTGATGATTCCTCAATTGTTGCAGGAGAACTTGTAGCACTTGCTAAAAACTCAACAGATTTAATTTGGATAGGCACTTTAACAGTTCCACCTGACGCAAAATTAGGTCAAACAAGAATGAGAATAGGTGTTGATTACGGTGGTTACGATGATAAGCCTTGCGGTCCAAACTTTTTTGGGGAATTTGAAGATTACAGAATTCATATTACAAAAGATAAAACTCCACCGAAAATTTCATTAAAAGGAAATCCAATTGCCTTTGGAGAAATCGGTCATTCTTACATTGATTCCGGTGCTACTGCATGGGATGCTGTTGATGGTAATTTGACTAATCAAATTGTTACAACAACAAATGTTGATTCTTCTGTGCAAGGTGAATATTGGATTAAATTCAATGTTTCTGATGTTGCAAATAATAATGCAGAGGAAGTTAAACGTAGAATTTTTATTACTCCCGACCGTACTCCTCCAGTAATTACTTTACTTGGTGATAACCCAATGGATGTAGCAGTTTTTCATTCATACAATGCAATTGAGCCGGGAGCTACAGCTTTTGATGAAAGAGATGGTAATGTTTCTTCATTGATTCAAATTGAGCATACAGTTGATACAGCAAGAGTTGACTCCTATCATGTAATTTATTCCGCTTTTGATTTTAATGGAAATTTTTCACGAAAAGAAAGAACAGTGCTAGTGATTGATACTGTTGCACCTGTAATTTATGTCATTGGCAAAGAACATGTCTGGATTACTGTTGGAGCAAGTTATAAGGATTCAGGAGCTTACGCTATTGACAATTATTATCACGATATTAAAATTACTACTTCAACAAATCTTGATGTAAACAAAGACGGATGGTACTGGATAAAATATTATGCACATGATAAAGATGGAAATCATGCTATACCAAAAGAAAGAACAATTCGAGTAGGCGATCCTATCTCTGTTGATGAAACATTTAATAAAAATGATATTAGTATTTATCCAAATCCTTCAAAAGGACAGCTTACACTTTCATTCAACTTGGCAAAAGCAAACTCTAAAAGAATAAATATTTCTGTTCTTAATGAGCTTGGACAAGTAGTAAGAATAATTGAGAAAGAAAATCTTACTAAAGAAAAACTAATTCTAAATCTTACAAATGAAGCAGGGGGGATTTATGTCCTTAGAGTTACTGTTGGAGATGATATTGTAATAAAGAAAATTACTCTTGTAAAATAAATTTTAATGGTGCAGGATTTTCTAATCTTGCACCATTCTTAAAATTCCGATTTACACCATGGGATTATCAAATGAAACTACCTTAAAAGCTGCAATTGAAAAATACATTGAAGTTTACCAATTACGAGGGAAATTTGATGAAAATAAAATCCGTAATATTTGGAATGAAGTAGTTGGCGAACAAATTGGAAAGCGTACAACAAGTATTTCATTAGATAAAAAAAAACTTAAAGTAAAATTAGATTCATCAGTAGCAAAGCAAGAGTTGTTATTTATGAGAACCCGCATCATAAATGTTATTAACCGCAAAGCAGGAAAAAAAATTGTTGCTGAGATTGTAGTTTATTGAATGCCAATTATTAGAAGTTCCCTATAACAACTGCAATATAAAAATATCGCAAAAAGATAGGAATCTAATTTTGCAGAGTTTTCTTAGAGACACTAACTAATATCTATTCACTTTTGATTTCATTAGTTTATCCCATTGTTCATTGAACATTTTAAGGAAAAGAGGAATTTGATCTTTTTCATTAGCATAATATAGGTTTACGTTTCCACGGTCAGTATCTTCCCAGAAAGTAGGTGTAAATACTTTTAATTTACTACAAGTAAACTCAACAGCACTTTTCAAATCTTTGCCCAGATGCTCAAAATCCTCAAAAATATCATCAATAATTCTTTGTGTCAAATCATTTTTATTGTGTTTCAGGTAATATAAAGAAAGTCCTACCTGAAGCACTCTTACACCATCATTTTTAATTCTTGTTTGACCAAGTTCATCCCTGCTAACATCAGGAGAATTATCAAGATTAAGAAAAAAGCTAAGAATTTCATTTTGAAAAACAATGTTATATTCTGCCTCATTTAATCTGATAAGAGCTTTTTTTAGTTCCAGTGCAAAAACATCAACCAAAAAAGTAAAAGATGCTTCTGTTCTACTATGTTTAAAAATTTCTGTACCGTAAACCTCTAAAAATTTGCAACTCCTTTCAATTTGTTTGGTTTTTTTGCTGGCAATTTGATAACCGATAAGTTCACTGTAATGAAATAATGCGTTATAAATATTTCTTACTTCATGATTTTTAAGTCCGTGTTTGATACCAAAACGAAAAATAGTGTTCATTTTAATAGTTATCACTTCAAGTAATTCATCATCATTATTTTCAATGGCAGTTTTTCCTGATTTGGCAATTTCATAAACACATTGGGAAGCAAGATCAAAATCATTATTTTCAATAAGCTTAAAATATGCGTTGCCTAGTAATCTAAATGCCTTATGTTCGTAAAATGTCTTTGATTCTTCTATTTCTTCAAATTGTCCTGAGAGTGTTTTAAAAGAAATATCGTTACGTATTTTTTTGCAAATTTTAAAAAAGTTAGGGTTTATTTTATCTTTAATGTTAACATAATTTCTGACAGATATTCCCATTTTTTGAATAATATCTCCTTTAGGCTCTTTGAATTCAACATACTCAAGCAAATCATCCAATTGATTTAAAGCTTCAAACATCTTAAACTGATATCGTTCAACAATATGAGGATTATTTAAAAGGAATTGATAAGAAGAATCTTTTAATAATCTATTGGTATTCAAATTTTCCTTAAATATTTTTTCAATAACATTTCCCGGTGTTGTGTATTTTAGAATATAAAGGATGTAAGGCAAAGCCAGTATTAAACCTAAAGGTAAAAAGACATAAGTATTTAATAAAATATTTGCTTCATAGCCACTATAACCAGATGATGCAGAAAGTTGAAGCCAAAGATTATGAGTAGCTGATACAGTAATAAACCACATGTAAAATATACTTCTTAAGTCTTTAATGTAAAGGTCAATCAATTTAGGAGTACTTTGAGAAGCAATTGAAATAACGATTATTAATGTACCAAGAACAAGGCTCAATAAACCTAACCAAACTTCAGGTGCAAAATCAATAAAGGTTTGACTTTTATCCCCCACCAAAGAGCTAAAAAAGTCTATTTTTAAGGGAGAGACTATTTGATTGAGAATGAAATTCAATAATATAATTCCAATTACGACAAGAATAAAAGAAATAAGGGATCTATGTTTGTCGAATAAATCTTGTAAGAATCCCCAAAACTTTAAATGAACTTTATTCATAATTCTTTTTAAGGTCAATTAGTAGTTATTACCAAAAGGCAAATATCCTTAAAAAAACTTAGGATAAGAAATTTAAATTTCAATATTAATTTTTTACTAACGAATGAGTACATTTTATTAAGTAGTGCCTCTAAGAAAACTATCAAATTTTATGATTTCTAAGATTTTTGACCTGCCTTTGCCGTCAGGCAGGTGAGATTTTTATTTTTTGAGACGAGGCGATGCCTTAGCATCAGTGAGTTGAGAAAGATAAAAATATCGCAAAAAGATAGGAATCTAATTTTGCAGAGTTTTCTTAGAGACACTAAGTAGGGTTCAATAAAATGGTTCTCTGTTAATTTGTGTGGATGAAAAAATATTAAAGCCACAGACTTCGACAGACGTAGTCTTTACTTTTTGTATGTCTTCGACAGACGAAGTCTGTGGCAAATTTGATTACCCACTCAAATCAACATAGAACCTAATATTTCTTAGTGAAAAATTATTTTTTAAGCTATTTAAAAAAAATTAATCAGTTCTAATTATTTTTTGTATATTTGAAAATAGAAAACAGTACATAAAAAACAAGCTTTTCAAAAAATAGACAAAAATAATTACTGGAAGTATGTTTTTTATTAAAGTTTTAAAGAGAAAAAATTATTTTTTAAACTAATATCTTGGAGGATTTTTATGGAAATATCAAACTATGAATTTAATGCTGGTCAAAATGAATCAATCAAAAAACTAACTCATCAAATGATGTTTGTTGGCATTTTTTTAATCGTGCTTGGAGTTTTATTCGCTGTCTTTGGCGTTTTTCACTTAGTGAAAGAAAATAATGACTTTTTGAAATTTATTTTTGACATTGTTATCGCGGTAGTTCTTATTATTATGGGACTGGTAACAATCAATTCTGCAAAATCATTTAAATTGGTTGTTACAACCGAAGGTAATGATATTGAAAATTTAATGAGTGCCCTTGACAAAATGAATACTTGGTTTAGCATTCAAACAATGATGATTGTCATTGGAATTCTTATTCTTGCTTTAGGCTTCCTTAACGCCATTGGGGTCTTTTAAAATTAGCAATCATTTTGGATTGTTAAAAAACATAGACTTAAACTACAACATGCTTCGGTTTGATTATCTAAGTTGTGGTTTAAGTCAATGTTGTTTTAAGAACTATTTCCTTACATGAACATTTAAATATATTGGTAAGTGGTCGCTGTAACCACCATTGTACCACGGACCATAAAATGTTCGATTAGGTTTTTTGCCCGGATATTTTTTGTCATCAATTAAAAGCCAATCGGGTTTAAAAATATGTGCATCATCAGTATTTAAATATACTTGAGATTGTGTATTAAAAAAACTTGTTGAAACAATTATTTGGTCAATCATATTCCACTCAAATTTATAGCGATAACTGCCTTCCCCTTTTTGCTTTAAAGATACCATAAAATTAAATAAACTCTTTGTTGTTGTACTATCATTTCCTGCTTTCAACACTTCTGAAATACTTTTGTCAAAAGGTTCATCATTAAAATCACCCATTATTACAATTTTTGAATTAGGATTGATCTTAAATAGTGAATCTGTTTTTGATTTTAGCACAGAGCTTACAAACATTCTTTTCTTTTCAGTAACTTCTTTTCCTCCCCAACGCGAAGGCCAATGATTTATAAAAATATGAATTGTATCGGTATTTTTCAAAACACCTTTTGTGTAAAGAATATCTCTCGTTGTTCTGCTATTTTCAAAAGGGAAATTTATTTTGTAAAAATCATAGAAAACAACTTTAAAGACTTTTTTATTGTAAAGCAAAGCAACATCAATACCTCTTGAATCGGGTGATTCTTTATGGATGATATTGTAATTCATATTTTTAAGTGGAGTGTAGTGTAGTAATTCTTCCAAAACCAATCTATTCTCTACTTCACAAAGCCCAATAATTCCGGGATTTTCCCATTCGCTAATACTTATTAACACCTTTGAAATTTTTTGCAATTTATTGTAATACCTTGAAAAACCCCATTTTTTTTTGCCTTCAGGTAAAAACTCCTCATCACGTGTTTCAGGATTATTAATTGTATCAAATAAATTTTCAACATTATAAAATACAAAGCTTACAAGCTCTTCTTCGGTTTTTTCTTTATAACTTTGTCCTTGATTTGTCTTGTGTGAAACACAGGTGTAAAGCAACAAGGAGAAAAAGAAAACAAGAAATAGTATTATTGCTTTTCTTATTTTAGATATATTTTTCATTTATTCGGACTTAATATTGATGTTATTTGAAAATGCAAATTTTAAAAATTATTGAAAAAATACAATTACAAATCAGATTAACTTATTCACTTTTTAAAAAATATTATTTATGATACGTTCAATGACAGCTTTTGGGTCGGCAGTAAAAGAAACAGAAGACTTGATTGCAAAAACAGAAATAAAATCACTGAATAGCAAAAGTTTTGACCTTAGGGTGCGAATGCCATCAAAATATTCAGAGAAAGAAATTGGCGTTCACAAAAAACTTGAAAGACAACTTGTGAGAGGGAAAATTGATGTTTTTATAGCTGTTAAATTTTTAAAAGCATCAAAAATAAAAAGTGATATTAACACTAATCTTGCAATAGAATATTTCAATGATTTAAAAAAAATAACGAATAAGATAGATTTAAAAACTGATAATGCTTTAGAAATAATATTGAAAATGCCCGAAGTTATTAGCACACCAATAGCAATGGATTCAATAAATGAGGAATGGAGTGTAATTGAAAATTCAATTTTACTTGCAATAAAAGATTTGGATGAGTTTAGAATAAAAGAAGGAATATTGCTGAAAAGTGAATTAGCAAACTACCTCAATGAAATAGAACAGCATTACAATAGCGTTGATAAAATAAAAGATCAAAGAGTAGATAGGATTAAAGAAAAGTTAGAAAAAAAAATAAAGGAAATAACTTCTAATTTTGATAATGAAAGACTTGAACAAGAGTTGATTTTTTATATTGAAAAATTTGATATTACTGAAGAAATTGAAAGGCTAAAAATTCACATAAAACATTTTAGAGATACAATTGATATTGATAACAGTGGCAAAAAATTGAATTTTATAAGTCAGGAAATAGGTAGAGAAATAAATACGATTGGCTCAAAAGCCAATGACTCGGATATTCAAAAACATGTTGTTTCAATGAAAAATGAACTTGAAAAAATCAAACAACAATTATCTAATATTTTATAAAGAATGAAAAATAAAATAGTTGCCATAAGCGGTCCTTCAGGAACAGGGAAAACAACAGTTGTTAAGGAGCTTTTGAAAAAATTCCCTTCTTTTGGATTTTCTATTTCAGCAACTACTCGCCTAAAGAGAGATAAAGAAAAAGATAAAAAGGACTATTATTTTCTTAGTATTGATGATTTTAAAAACAATATTGCCGAAAACAATTTTATTGAATACGAAGAGGTTTACAGTGGAGTTTTTTATGGAACGATGTGGTCGGAAATAAAACGAATGTTTTCACAAAATTCAAACCCTCTTCTTGACATTGATGTTTTTGGTGCTTTAAACATAAAAAAATATTATAAAAATGATGCACTAATTATTTTCATTCATCCGGGAACAATTGATAATTTAAAAAACAGATTGAGAAAACGAAAGTCGGAAAGTGAAAGTAGCCTAAAAAAACGTTTGGCTAAAGCAAATGAAGAAATTTCATTTTCCAATAAATTTGATAAAATAATAATTAACGATAAAGATATAAAAAGTAGTGTTGATGAAGTTATTTCTGTAGTAAACGAATATCTAAATTTATAGAACCTTGCTTATGAAAATAGGATTATTTTTCGGCTCTTTTAATCCGATACACAACGGACATATTAGCATTGCAGAATCAATACTCAAGGCTTCTGATATTGAAAAGATTTGGTTTGTTGTTAGCCCTCAAAATCCGCTAAAGCCCCAAAACATTCTTATTGACGAAAACCACAGATTGAAAATGGTTGAAATTGCCACAGAAAAAAATAGTAAGTTGGAAGTTTGCGATATTGAATTTTCTCTTTCAAAGCCATCATTCACTTATAAAACCCTTGATGTTTTAAGGAGAAAATATTCCGAACATACCTTTATAATTATTATGGGTTCCGATTCGATTAATAATATTCATAAATGGAAGGAGTATAAAAAAATTCTATCAAGTTATAAAATATTTGTTTACCCAAGAGGAGAGAATAAAATTGAACCCCAAAATTCTCCAGATGAGGACATTGAATTTTTTAATTTTCCCATGATTGATATTTCCTCAACAAAAGTTCGTGAACTTATAAAAGAAGGCAAGACAATTAATAAGCTCACACATGCTTCTGTTATTGAATATATTAACTTGCATTTACTATACTCTTAATAATTTATTTTTATTAATGAGTTCAGTCCGAAAAGTAATTTTTGCCACAAAGACTCAAAGGATTAACAAAGTTTTGCCGTCATTGCGAACAAAAAAATAACTCGTCATTGCGAAGGAGGTATCCCGCATTTGCGGGAAAGCAATCTCATCCATAAAGCACAGTGTTTCAAAGCAACAGATTGCTTCGTCCTTTGTCCTCGCAATGACGGTTTTGAATTCATCTGTTTGTATTTGGGGTTATTATCAATAAATAATTAGTTTAATTGTTTTTGTGAATGTTGATGTTTTTATGGAGCAAAAATATATTCCCGGATTTATTAAATTTAAATAAAATTTCTCAGAATAAATTCCTTCTGAGTAATACTTGTTCTGAGAATAAATAATAGAAGTGTGTAATATTTATAACTCAAGTTTCGCATAATAATTCTGTATGCTAACATATTTATTATCTGACTGTTATATTATGGATTTTTTCTTAGTGCAACTTTGTGCCTTGGTGTCTTTGTGGCAAGATATTGATAATTAGCCACGAAGGCTCTAAGACACGAAGAATCACAAAGTATGAAACAATTCATTATGGAATTATTATACTACTGATTTTCTTTATGTTATCACAACTCGACATTTAATAAGTTTCAGAATATCAATTCTTTATATTCAAATGCGAAACTTAAGTTTATAATACATTATATTTTTATTGAAAATGTTAAACCATAATTATAATAATTAAGAGGTAATGCATAAAGTGCTTTATAGAAATGAAAATCATAAATATTAGTAAAAGAACCAACACTCTTAGAAAACTCAAACATAATAGAATATATATATTTGTTTTTATTAATTGAAAAACCTATACAACTTTCATAAAACATAGTTCTGTCTTTTTTTGAAAGATATGTATAATTATGATAATAAAAAATTTCATTAGGAGCATAACTACAATCTCTTTTAACATCTAATTGTTTCCGTTGATAATGACCGATTCCTGATTGAATAATTAATCTATTCTTATCAGTTAATTTTCGGGAATATTGTATATTTAAAATATAGAATTCTGCGTTCCAGTATTTTATATCATATTTCATGTTTATTATTCCATCATTATACTTTACAATTGATTCTGTAAATTTCATACGAGCTTTAGGAACATAATAAAAATTCTTGTAAATTTTACGTTCATAAAAAACTCCAACAGTAAATCCATAACCTACGGGTGTATTAAGGTATTTTTTTTCGTCTTCCCAATAATAATATATTTCTGATTTCTTATTTAAGTTATAATCATTAATTAAACTACTGAAAGATATTCCAAAATAATTTTTTTTAGATTTAATGCTATCCGCAGGTGTTTCAGAGAATAAATGCATAGAAAGAAATATAATAATGAATAATAGTATAGTCTTTTTCATAATGAATAATAAATGTTTATAAATGATGATAGTACAAAAAGAAAGGAATTATATTGGTAGCTTTGAACGCAACTTGGTATCAGGTTAATAATAAATAATTTTATCATAAGTTACCAAGGATATAACAAAAACACTATCCACTTTTACAGTTTTTTTACCATGCCTCATCAACGTTATTCTATAAGGCTGGTATGTATGACCTGTTGATAAGAATTCAAG
>JAYEOP010000386.1:0-2054 GCA_034723125.1 Bacteroidota bacterium
TCTGTCCGGTAGGAGCGTATTATTATCAAATTTACGCTAAAGGAACTATGGGGAGAAAGGAGAATTTTAAGGGGAGTGTTTTGCTTTTGAGGTAAAGGGTGAAGAGTGAAAAGATGAGAAAAAATAATTATTTTGATAATATCAGATGAATATTTTCAATTACCTTTGAAATGTTTAAAGAAATTGAAAATATATTTTTCATGAACAAAGAAATACTGAAACTTGCCATACCAAACATTATAAGCAACATAACTATTCCATTGCTCGGAATGGCTGACTTGGCTATTCTCGGTCATTTGGAATCTGAAATTTATATTGGAGCAATTGCTCTCGGTGGAATAATTTTTAATTTTATTTACTGGGGTTTCAGTTTTTTACGAATGGGAACAAGTGGATTTACAGCACAGGCTTTTGGAAAAAAAGACAGCAAAGAAATTATTCTTATTCTTTCACGAGCTTTGATAATTGCCTTGGTTGCAGGATTATTTTTGATAATAATTCAAAAACCAATTGAATTATTTAGTTTTTGGCTATTTAATGCCGACTCAAATGTTGAACAATTGGCTTCCGAATATTACAGAATTCGTATTTGGGCAGCACCTGCAACGATTGGACTTTATGCCTTTATCGGCTGGTTTATCGGAATGCAAAATGCTGTTTATCCAATGATTATTTCAATTATAATTAATGTCCTGAATATCGCCCTTAATGTATTTTTTGTTTTTGTATTGGGAATGAAATCCGAAGGTGTTGCACTTGGAACAGTGATAGCTCAATACACAGGAGTTGTAATTGCCGTCTTACTTTTTATTTACAAATACAAGCCTTACCTTTTTCATTGGGTTAAAGCTGAAATGTTTGACAGACTTGCATTAAAGCAATTTTTTAATGTTAATAAAGACATTTTAATTAGAACTTTATGTTTGATTTTTGTGTTTTCATTTTTTACTGCTCAATCCGCAGTTGTAAATAATACAATATTGGCAGTAAATACTTTACTGCTTCAATTTTTATTTTTGTTTTCATATTTTATTGATGGTTTTGCCCATGCTGCCGAATCATTAACAGGGAAATTTATCGGAGCAAAAGACAATGTTTCTTTAAAAAAGTTTATTAAAATAGTTTTTGTTTGGGGAATTGCTTTAAGCATTCCTTTTTCTCTTGCCTATATTTTTGCAGGAAAAAATATATTATTCATTTTAACAGACAATGCAAACATTATTTTACAAACAAAGCCTTATTTGTTTTGGATAGCAATAATTCCCCTTATCACATTTGCAGCTTTTATTTGGGATGGGATTTATATTGGAGCTACAGCATCAAAATATATGCGTAACAATATGCTTGTTTCAACATTCCTGATTTTTTTACCACTTTATTATCTGTTTCGAAACTCTCTTGGAAATCATAGCTTGTGGTTGGCACTAATGGTATTTATGTTTGCTCGTGGGCTTATGTTAACGGCTTGGTCAAAAAAAGCGATAAATATTAAAAATTAATCAAATTGTAAATTTTTTTCCTCATTGTCGGGTTGTTCAAAAAATACAATTTTACCTTGAAAATTGCGTATTTCCACCCATTTGTTTACACCAAATTCAATAGCTACAACAGCAGAAGTACCAAGGTCTTCATAGAAATCCTTAGCAAAATTGGAAGCTAAACTTTCAAGGGTTGGATTATGACCAACTATCATTACAGTATTTTTATCACTTGCATTTTCTTGAAGATAATCAAGCAATTTTTTTGATTTGTAAAAACCAAAAAGAAATCCTTCTTCAACAATTTTATTTTTAGGAAAATTTAAAACCTGTGAAAATATTTCGGCAGTTTGCATAGCACGAAAAGCAGTACTTGAAAAAATAGCTTCAGGAATTATTTGTTTGTCCTTTAAAAGAAGAGCAATTTCTTCTGATTCTTTAATTCCGTTTTTAAGGAGTTTTCGTTTATAATCTGGAATGTTTAAGTTTTCAAACTCACTATTACCGTGTCTTACAACTATAATTTTTTTCATGTTATTGTTCTGTACTTCTTGAGGTAAATTTACAAAAATAATT
>JAYEOP010000386.1:2154-10167 GCA_034723125.1 Bacteroidota bacterium
ACAAAAATAATTTAGAAAAATTAAAGAAAATTCAATTGGCAAAGTTCAATAACCTATATGATGGTTCTATAAATTTTCCCTATAAAACGCATCCACTTTCTCAATCATTTTCTGTTTTGAATTTTCATCTAAAAAACTTGCTTGAAATGAATTTTTACATAATTGATAAATTTCCTCTTTTGATAAATTTAATGCCTTTGTTATTGAGTGATAATTTTCGTTTATGTCTCCTCCAAAATAAGCAGGATCATCCGAATTAATAGTTACAACAACTCCTTTATCCAACAATTTTTTTAATGGATGTTCTTCTAAATCTTTAACGACTTTTAATTTTAAATTCGACAAGGGACAAAGTGTTAATGGTATTTTTGTTTTAACCAATTCATTTATCAAAGTTGCATCATCTAAGGAATTATTGCCATGGTCAACTCTTGAAACTTTTAGCAAACGCAAAGCTTCCCAAACATATTCTGAAGGACCTTCTTCTCCTGCATGAGCAACTGTCAAAAACCCAAATTGTCTTGCTTTGTCAAAAACATTTTGAAATTTTGAGGGTGGATTTCCAATTTCTGAAGAATCTAAACCAACGGCAGTAATCCAATTTTTATACTTCTTAGCTTCATGCAGTGTATTTATTGCCGATTCCTCATCAAGATGTCTCAGAAAAGACATTATCAATTTTGAACTTATTCCCAACTTACTTTTTGCATCTTCAACTGCTTTATAAATTCCTGTAATTACTGTGCTAAATTTTATTTTCCTGCTTGTATGCGTTTGCGGGTCAAAGAAAATTTCTGTATGACTTATATTTTGTTCTTTTGCTTTTAAAAAATAAGCCCAAGTAAGGTCGTAAAAATCCTGTTCTTCAATTAATACATCAGCTCCTTCATAATAGATTTTCAAAAAATCTTCCAGATTTTCAAAGTTATATGCCTCACTAATTTCTTTTACTGATTTATATTTAATTTTTATATTATTTCTTTCTGCAATTTTAAACATTAGTTCTGCGTCTAATGTTCCTTCAATGTGTAAGTGAAGTTCTGCCTTTGGTATATTTTTGATAAAGTGATTAATCGAATTAGTGTGCATTGTTATAATTAATGTATATATATTTTTTGTTTTATTGAGAATTAAAAAAAATAATCATCGATTGTTATTATCCATAATTACTAATTTTTCTTAAAGTTTTTTCGTCTAAAATTGAAATACTTTTACCATTTAATTCAATTAGTTTATCGTCAATAAATTTCCTAAGAATTCTTGTAGAACCTTCTCTTGACATCCCTGCAATATCAGCAAGCTCTTGTCTCGAAACATTTAAATTAAAATCTTTGTTTCTAAAAACTCTATCGGAGAGGCACAGTAAAACATCCGCTAAACGCCCGTAAGACTGTTTATTTTGAAAACTATAAAATCTAAAATTAACTTGATTAGAATTATCGCATAAAATATTTATAATTTCTGCAGCAAATAATGAGTTTTGTCTTATTAGTTTTCTAATTGTATTTATATCAAATAATCTTACAACCGAATCTTGATAAGCCATTGCGGAATATTGAAAGGTAGAATTTTCACTATGCACTGATGTTAAACCAATTAAATTCCCGGATGAAACTACTTTAAGAGTAAGTGAATTATTATTACCGTCAACATATATTTTTGCTAAACCTTTGCAAAGAAACATTATATGTGAAACAAATGTTCCTTGTTTGCAAATAATTTCCCCTTTTTTGTAAGTAACTTCTGCTTTGTTATTTTCCAATAATAATAATTCATCATCTGTCAAGGCTTCAAAACAACATCTGTTATCCCTTTCTACTGTACAACTAAAATTAAAACTTCCATCAACCATAAGGCTATTTATTAAAAAAAACAAAGATACAACATTAATTAGAAAGTGCATCAAATCACTAATACATCCAATCAATATCACAAAAATAATAGTAATAAGTCAGTTGTAATATCTTGTATGAAAGAA
The DNA here is from genome assembly GCA_034723125.1 of Bacteroidota bacterium. NCBI lineage: Bacteria > Pseudomonadati > Bacteroidota > Bacteroidota bacterium. The sequence continues at coordinate 4,133 of JAYEOP010000386.1, forward strand.
TAAGTAGTCTAATCTTTGTGCCTTTTTAAAATTTAAAAATCAAACTTATGGAAATTAAAGAAACATTGGATTGTAAAGGGTTATCATGCCCTATGCCAATAATGAAATTGGCAAAAGCTATGAAAGGTTTAAGTACCGGAGAAATTTTAGAAATGTTAGGAACAGATCCTGGCTCAGCTGCTGATATTCCAAAATGGTGTACCAAATCAGGTAATGAATTACTTGAAACCAAAGAAGAAGAGGGTGGCGTTACAAAATTTTACATAAAGAAAGGCTAATATTATGAGTGAAATCAAAGAAAAAAAAGGAGCTTTAAACGGATTATTTCGTTTGCTTTTCACTAAACATTGGCCTGTATGGGTTGGTGGAATTCTAGCTGGTGTTTTAAATGTACTTATGTTTACAATAAAATCACCATGGAGTGGAAGTGCAGGATATAGTTCTTGGGGAAAAGGCGTTTATAAACTTTTTAACATTTTTGGATTTGAAGGTTCAGGTTCTTTTGTTGATAACAAATGGGCTATGTTAAGCATTATGATTGTTCTCGGTTCGGCTGTTGCTGCATTTTTATCCAAAAGTTTTGCAATTCGAATTCCCCCAAAAGGAGAATTGCTTAAAGGTTTTATTGGAGGTTCACTAATGGCTGTTGGAGCAACCATAGGTATAGGTTGTTCAATCGGTGGATTTTTTAGTGGTGTTCCTGCCCTTTCAGGTGGTGCTATTATGCTCACAATAGGATTATTTCTTGGAACCATTGTAGCCGTTAAATATCTTTTCTGGGAATTAGAAAAATTACCGGGCGTTAGCTCAGGAAAAAGCAAAACTTATTTAGGCGTTACACCAACTACTGGTAAATGGCAAAAATGGGTTGGTGTTATTATAGTATTTATAATTCTTTTTATTGCTTTCACTTATTTTCAAGCCGGACAGAATGTTATCGGTTGGTTTATTATTATTGGTGGTCTTTTAGGCTTGATTTCTCAACGATCTATCTTTTGTATAGTAAGAGCATTCCGTGAGCCATTTATGTCTGGAGATTCTGAAGGTGCTGATGGCATAATTGCAGGTTTAATTGTTGTGCTTTTTGGTTTTGTAATAATAAAATCAATGGGAATTAGTGCAGGAGAAAACCTACACAGAAATATTGAAATGGCTTTTGTCCATCCTAACTTTTGGTTAAGAGGATTAGTCGGTGGATTTATTTTTGGATTAGGAATGACAGTTGCCGGAGGATGTGCTGTGGGAACTCTTTGGAGAATGGGAGAAGGGCAAATAAAACTTTGGTTTTCTGCATTAGGTTTTCTTTTAATTGCTCCTATTTCAGGAAAATTTATCGTTCCTTGGGTTGAAAGTATTATTCCATTTAACATGCAGTTTAAAAGCTATTTGCCAGATTACTTTGGCTACGCTTGGTCGGTTGTTATCGTATTAGGAATACTGCTTATTTGGTATGTATTTGCAAAATGGAATGAAAGAACAGGGAAATTCAGTGCTTTTTAAAAAAAGTGAAATCAATATAAATTAGAAGTTATGAATACAAAGTTATATATATTAGTTTTTGCAAGCCTATTACTAATGATTGGTTGTACAGGAATTTATGAAAATGGAAAAGACCTTGCAAATGCTACAAAAAATCAAATCGAAAAAATTTCTGCTGACGAATTAAAAGATATTCCTGATACAGTTGAATATTATTTAATTGATGTAAGACAAGCAGGCGAATATGCAAAAGGAAACATTGAAGGTTCCTACAGTATTCCTCGTGGAATACTTGAATTTCAAATGACAAGTTCTGACTTTTGGGTTGATGAGTGGTTTTACTACATCCCTAAAAAAGATGATTTAATTGTCATTTATTGTAAATCAGGAGCGAGAGGTACTCTTGCTGTTAAAAGCCTCATGAAGTTGGGTTATACAAATATTAAAAACCTGACAGGAGGTATCATTGCTTATGACCCCGAATTAACTTCGGGTGAACATGCAGTTGAAACCGGAGGCGGTTGTGGTGGTTAAAACTAATTTTTAGTATATTTTATTTAAACCTTTTTAAAAGAAAATTATGAAAAAAATTCTTAATTATTTATTACTCTTTAGCATTGTATCAATGCTAGTTTTTACAAGCTGTAAAGAAGATGAACCAGATCCACCGGATCCAAAATCAGCTTATGAAACACTTTCAGATTATTTGACAGCAAATAGTTTGGAAATTACAGACATCCTTAATAACTGGATAATAACTGCATCTGATATTGATGGTAACGAAGCTGATTATTATATTATGGATATTCGTGGAGCAACTGATTATGGTACTTGTCATATTACAGGTGCTCATAATGTTGCCTATGGAGATGTTGTTACCGAAGCGGCTAATGCAGCTGGCAAGCCAATTGTTGTAGCTTGTTACACAGGACAAGGAGCTGCTCATGCAGTTGTTGCACTTAGATTAAGTGGTTTCCCTAATGCAAAAACATTAAAATGGGGAATGAGTGCATGGAATGTTAAAAATGATAAATGGACAACAGCTAAAAGTGATACTGCAACAGGTCATGCAGGTTGGACAACAGATGCAACTACAGCAGTTGCTGAATTTAGTGCTCCTGATTTAACTGCTACAGCTACTGATGGTGAAGGCATTTTGGAAGAAAGAGTTGGTGTTTTATTAGATGGCGGTTTCAAAGGAATTCCAGCTATTGATGTTTTAACAAATTATGGCGATTATTTTATCAATAATTATTGGGCTCAAGCTGATGTTGATCTTTATGGTCATATCAAAGGTGCTTATCGTATCAACCCAATAAATTTTGTAAATCTTGACCCTTCAAAAACAATTGTTACTTATTGCTGGACAGGACAAACATCCTCAATAATAACAGCATATTTGACAGTTCTTGGCTATGATGCTAAAAGCTTAAAGTTTGGTGCAAACGGAATGATTTATTCCGCATTACAATCACACCAATGGATTGCTTCAGGTTCATATACTTGTGAATAATTACAATACAGGCAATTGTGTAAAAGCACAATTGCCTTTCTTTTTTAAATTAAATTATTTTAATCATGAGAACTCTCTTTATAACAATTAGTATTCTTTTATTCTTTCAATTTAATGTTAAAGCTCAAGGTTGTATGGGCGGAGGAGATGAAGGAGTTAATGTTAAAGGATTTATACAACCTCAATTCGAAAACTATTTTCTTGGTGAAGACGGACTCGGTGAAAGTTTAAACCAAAATAGTTTTACTTTTAACCGTGCTAGAATTGGTTTTGTTGGAACAATACCCTACGACTTTAGCTATTATTTTTTTACAGAGCTAAGTCCTTTTAAAAATAATACACCAAAACTTTTGGATGCCTTTATCACTTATTCTCGTTTTGCACCCTACGCAAAATTTTCTATCGGGCAATTCAAATCCCCTTTTAGTCTGGAGCTAAATACTGCTTGTCATAAGTTGCATACAATTAATCGTTCAGAGGTTGTAACTCAGCTAGCCAGCCCAATGCGTGATTTAGGATTTATGGTTTATGGTGGTGCTGATTCTACTTTTTGGAAATATAAAATTGCCATAATGAACGGTACAGGTATGGGCTTACTTGATGATAACAGAACAAAAGACGTTATCGGAAGATTTACCGTAAACCCATTTGTAAACAATGACAATATGGATTTAAATATTGGTGGTGGATTTAAACTTGGTAAAGTTTCTACAGATCAAGGAGATAAAGATGATATTGTTAAAAATTTTGCAGCAGATATTGAATTTAAATTTAACAATCTTCTAATTCAGGGAGAATACATAATGGGTTCTTATGAAGGTCAAAATACCATAATTCAACCTATTTATGGTGGCTGTGGAAGTGTGATTGGTTACGATACACTTAAACCGGGTACTTACAACAAAGGTGGTTTTTGGGTTCAGGCTATGTACATGACACCCTGGAATATTCAACCTATAATCAAATATGAAATGTATGACCCTGATGTTGATGTTGCTGTTAGTGATTATAATTCAGTAGCTGACCTAAACAACGATCCTGATGTTAGCATGGATTATTTAAAAAATTCGCTTAAAAGAAATATAATAACATTTGGAATTAATTATTTCTTTAACGATTGGACAAGACTTCAAATTAACTATCTGTACCGAATGGAAGAAAGTTCCTCCACAGATTCTTACTTATATTTTGAAGAAGCTAATGATGCAGTTATAATTCAATTGCAAGTTCAATTTTAATCCTTTATTATTAAAAAACTATTATTATGAAAAAACTTATTATTCTTTTAATTTTTATTGCTTTTACAACGAGTTCAATTTTTGCTCAATTAATTACAGCAACAAAGGCAGCTCAACTTTCAAAAAGCAAAAATACCATTATTGTTTCAGCACGAAAACACTCTGATTATACAAAAGTACATATCAAAAATGCTGTGAATGTTGATATCTCTAAATTAGAAACAAAAAAACCTGTAGAGGGAATGTTAAAAAGCACAACTGCTATTGCCTCAATTCTCGGAAAGGCAGGTATTTCAAGAAACAAAACAATTCTTGTTTATTGCAATACAGGAGTTAATGCAGGACGACTTTACTGGATATTAAAATACATGGGTTGCCCTAATGTTTATATGATTAACGGGCACATGAAAGGCTGGCGTGCAGCAAGAAAAGCTGTTACAAGAACAGCAACAAAAGTTAGTCCTACTACTTTTAAGCCTGTAATAAATAAAAGTATTCTTGTAAATAAAAGTTATGTAAAATCAAAATTAAATAGCTCAAGTACTGTGATTGTTGATGTTCGTAAAAAGGAAAAATATGATGCAGGACACATAGGTAAAGCTATTAACATACCTCATAAAAAATTCTTATCAGACACTAAAATCAAATCCACAGCTACATGTAAAAGTATATTTACAGCAGCAGGAGTAACATCTGATAAAGAAATTATTTTATACTGTAAATCAAGTGCCAGAGCAGGTCTTTTATTCTTTATATTAAAGGAACAGCTTAAATATCCTAATGTAAAAGTTTATGACGGTGCTTACAATGAATGGAAATAAATAGAAAAAATTTATAATTATGAAAGTTATTAAAATATCAGTTACATTATTATTTGTTAGTATCTTGTTTTTCAGTTGTCAACAAAAAGATGACAATGTTTATAAGAATGTTGATGAATTGATGAAGGTTGCCAAGCAAGAAATAAATACAATTAAGGTCAAAGATTTTAAAGCAATCTATGATCAAAAAAATGATAATGTGGTAATCGTTGATTGCCGTGAATCAAAGGAATATGCAGAAAAACATATAGCGGGAGCAATTAATGTTCCTCGGGGAATGTTAGAGTTTTCACCAAAACTTTCGGATAGACGGCAAAAATATTATTTTTATTCCAATTCCAATAACAGAGCAACTTTAGCTTGTTATGATTTAAGAAATTTTAAATATAAAAGTATAACTCTTTTAGATGGAGGTTTAAATAAATGGTTGGAGTTATACCCCGAGTTATTTGAAGAAGGACTTGGCGGAGGTGCCAAAGCAGCCCCTGTTAAGGAAGAAAGTGGCGGATGTGGTGGATAATTAGTTTTTAATTTTTTGATAATAAAGTAAATAAAAGCATAGCTTCCTTAGGGTTGCTATGCTTTGTATATTAATCACCGATTTTCACTTTTTTAATAAGCCATAATTTATTCCTAAATTTAGAACAGCTGTTAGCGTAAACTATAGTTCGACTGGTCATAATTTGAACTTTGGCACTATGTTTAACGTGTTGATTATTATTCGTTTACACAATATAGCAAAACGCAGTTTATGACCGCTCAGTATATATATTGTCGCGAAAATATCGAATATTGACCACGTTCGCTGTAGCTTTAGCGGTTGCGAAACAAGGAATTATGAATAATGAAATTTGCTGACCACAAAAATTGCTCAGCATCATCTTTTTACTTAAATTAGAAAAACCAGATTTACATGCAACACAATGGTGGTTTAGAATAATAAATTACTCAAGTTTCGCATAATAATTCTGTGTGCTAACATAT
>JAYEOP010000387.1 GCA_034723125.1 Bacteroidota bacterium
AACTCACTGATGCTAAGGCATCGCCTCGTCTCAAAAAATAAAAATCTCACCTGCCTGACGGCAAAGGCAGGTCAAAAATCTTAGAAATCATAAAATTTGATAGTTTTCTTAGAGGCACTATTTAGAATCAAGCTCAAACCTAATTGGCAAATTTATAGATACTTTTACAGGTACGAGACCCGCTTGGTTTATGGTCCCGACCAAAAGGTGCGGGATAAATTGTGAGAGCTACACTTTGTTAGCCGTAGTTTTAACGAAGGAATACTGGTCCGTACGGATCAGCCGCCTACTCGATTGGCAACTGGGCTTTTTTCTAATTCTGCACATTCATATTCTGGTTTTGCAACAAAAAGGTCTCCTTCAACTGTTTCAAGTTTATTCATAGTCGCCTTTATAGCGTGTTCTGATTGGTCAATTCCAATCCATTTTCTTCCATTTATTTGGGCAGATTTTAAAGTTGTTCCTGAACCACAAAAACAGTCAAGTACAATGCTATTCTCATTCGAAGAAGTCCGAATAATTAAATCTAATAAGTCAGGATTTTTCTCAGTTGGATATGTTGGATATTGTGGGTCTTTATATTCCCAAATATCTTGAACTCTTTTCCCTTCTCTTTCGTCTGCGAAGATTATTTTTCTTGGGTTTCCTGTTGATGACCATTCAATTAACCCTTCTTTGTCCCATTGTTCTAATGTTTCAACATCCGTTCTCCAATGCCTTCCTTTTGGTGGTAAAATACCTTTAAAAGCTTGGTTTGATTTACCATTTTTAGTTTCACCTGGTGCGTGGATAGGAACTGTTGTGTATCTTCTGCCTTGTTTATCCATTTTTGGAAAGAGTTTTTCAAAATCCTTTTCAGTATATTTTTCTCTTGGCTCATTCCAAATTGGATTACTTGATTTTGTGTAAAAAAGAATTAAGTCTTTTACATTGCCGTAACCAAGTCTGTTGAAATTTTTCGGATTGCATTTTATTCTTGTAATATCGTTTCTAAAATTTTCAATTCCGAAAACTTCATCCATTACTATTTTAACATAATGACCAATTTTATAATCAATATGCAGATAAATAGACCCTTGTTCAGATATTAATTCTTTCAACAAAAGAAGTCTCTGTCTGATAAAGTCCAAAAAATCCTTTCCAAGTAATTTGTCAGAATAGGCGACATCTCCATTTCTTGAATTACTAATTGTTGAAGCTCTACCATCTGTAATTGTAAAGTTTCCGCCTGTTGCAAAAGGTGGGTCAATATAAACCAAATCAATCTTACCTCTCAAATCTCTTTCGTTCAGTAAGTAATTTAATCCTTTAATATTGTCAGATTTTATAAGTAAGTTTTTCATGTGTTTAAATTTGATAAAGAAACTCCCTTAATACAAGAGTACTCATTATGTTGTATTTTTTATAGGTCTCTGTAATTGACTTATACATTTTATTTTTTCCTTCAATAAATAAAACACCGTCAAGGATGGCAATTTTGACTGCTTTTACACCTTTTGCTTGAATGGTACTAATTGCATCATTGAACTGAGCATTTTGGTGTCCCCCAAAGTCACTTAAAAATTTAGCTTCACCAATGACAAATTGTTTGTTAAAACGACCAACAAAATCTAATCCTTTGTTGTGATTGTAACCCAAATGTTCTTTTGCAAAGTTCATCATTGCATTATCCCCCGCATCTAAAATTGCGTCTTTATCATTGCTTAAAAATTCATCTAACGATACTGGTTCAACTCCTAACGATTTTCTTTTTAACCAATCACGAAACATAGGACCAATCTGTCTATTGGTTTCTTTTGGTTCGCTACATCTTTCAAATATTTTATCAAGACCCATTTCATAAAGCCGTCCACAGATTCGGTTTATCGTTCTTGGATTTCTGTCAATAGCCGAACTATCTCGTTTTAAATATGCAATGTAACTGTCTTTGATAGGGAATAAGTCAAATTTTAATAATTGTTTTATCAGTAAATCATTGTCCTTTTTCTTGAATGATTTTTCAACTTCTGACCAAACATCTTCATTTATTTCCCTTATTCCTTCTGGAATAGTTGGGTAAACTTGAAACAAGTCGTCCAAATACGACCTTTGGTTTGCATATTCTATGCTTAATTTAGTCCATTTATTCATATTACAAATATCGTCATTTTATTTCTGTTTTGTCGTTTTTTTTTAGCCTTGCTGCCAACATTAGCATAAACGGAACTTCCGTTTATTTCCATTATGTGCAGATATACTCAAAAGTCTATAAGCCCATATCATCCAATGGGTTAACAATATCACTAAGCTCTTTGCTAGTAATATGTGTGTAAATCTCTGTTGTTTTAATATTCTCAT
>JAYEOP010000388.1 GCA_034723125.1 Bacteroidota bacterium
TGTCTATTCGGAATTTGACTGTTGACTGAAGACTGCTTACTGCTGACTGAGGACTGTTTTTTACTACCTCTGCTAAAAAGCCCGAGATTGTCGCGGTCGTACCTCCCTCACAATGACGATTTTGTGGGTTGTTGTTGTAAGAGTTGTTTATTCGTTTAGATTCTCCTCCGTAGCTTTCGCGAAGGAGGATTTAGTTATCTGTTTATTTGGAATTTGACTGTGGACTGTTTTTTACTGCCGACTGGTAATTTATTTATTCGTAACACATAACTCTAAGTACTTTAGGCACTCTAGGCACTTTAAGTACTTCTTTTTGTTTATTCGGAATTTGACTGAGGACTGTTTTTTACTGCCGACTGCGGACTCGTAATTTGTTTATTCGTAACACATAACTCTAAGTACTTTAGGCACTCTAGGCACTTTAAGTACTTCTTTTTGTTTATTCGGAATTTGACTGGAGACTGCTTACTGCGGACTGCCGACTGCATCTTGCATTCCTATTTCCCTTTCCAAGAATCTCTAAGTGTAACTGTTCTGTTAAAAACAATTTTTTCTTTAGTAGAATCAAGGTCAACGCAAAAATATCCTATTCTTTGAAACTGGAATTTTTCTAATGGTTTAACGTTCTTTAGCATTGGTTCTACTTTTGCATTTATTACTTCAATAGAATCAGAATTTAAATTTGATTTAAAATCTTTTCCTTCCTCTGTTTTATCAGGATTTTCAGTTTTAAATAACCTGTCATACAATTTTACTTCTGCATCAACTGCGTGCTTTACTGAAAGCCAGTGAATAGTACCTTTTACTTTGCGAGTAACTTTAGTCCCGCTTTTTGTAGCAGGATCGTAAGTGCAATAAAGTTCTTTTATTTTTCCTGTTTTTTCATCTTTTAAAAAATCGTTACATTTTATAAAATAAGCACCTTTTAACCTAACTTCTCTACCTGGTCCTAATCGGAAAAATTTCTTTGGAGGATCTTCCAAAAAATCATTTTGTTCAATGTAAATTTCTCTTGAAAAAGGGACTTTTCTCTTTCCCATGCTTTCATCCTCAGGGTTGTTTGTAATTTCCAGCTCTTCTACTTTATCTTCAGGATAATTTGTAATAATTACTTTTAAAGGATTCATAACTGCAAAAACTCTTGCAACTTTTTTATTAAGGTCATTACGTACACTGTGTTCAAGCAGTGCTATATCAATAATGTTATCTCTTTTTGCAATACCAATTTTATCAGCAAAATTTTTGATAGATTCAGGAGTAAAGCCCCTTCTTCTTAAGCCTGTAATTGTTGGCATTCTAGGGTCATCCCATCCCGAAACTATTCCATCTTCTACAAGACTGAGTAATTTACGCTTACTCATAATTGTATAACTCAAATTTAATCGAGCAAATTCAATTTGACGTGGGCGATAAGTTCCTTCAGCAATTTGGTCTAAAAACCAATCGTAAAGAGGGCGATGAACTTCAAATTCAAGTGTACAAAGTGAGTGGGTAATTTTTTCGATAAAATCCGATTGTCCGTGTGCGAAATCATACATTGGATAAATGCACCATTTATCGCCTGTGTTGTGGTGTGTTGCATGTAAGATACGATAAATTGCAGGGTCACGCATGTGCATATTTGGTGATGTCATATCAATTTTTGCTCTAAGGACTTTTTCTCCATCTTTAAAATCACCATTTTTCATTCTTTCCAAAAGGTCAAGATTTGTCTCAACAGAACGATTTCTGTAAGGGCTTTCTTTTCCCGCTTGTGTTGGAGTTCCTCTGTATTTGGAAATTTCTTTTGCTGTAAGGTCGCAAACATAAGCTTTACCTTTTTTTACAATTTTTACTGCCCATTCGTATAATTGATCAAAATAATCTGAAGTATATCTGGCTTTATCTTTCCATTCAAAGCCAAGCCATTCAATATCTTTTTTTATGGAATCAACATATTCAACATCCTCTTTTAGCGGATTGGTATCATCAAATCTCAGATAGGTTGGTCCGTTATATTTTATTCCTAAACCAAAGTTCAAACAAATTGATTTTGCATGTCCTATGTGAAGGTACCCATTTGGTTCAGGTGGAAAACGTGTTACAACTTTTCCTTCATTTTTTTCGTTTTTGATGTCTTTTTCAATAATTTCTTCAATAAAGTTCAAGGATTTATAAGTATTGTCAGGATTATTATTCATTATATTGTTATTAAGGTACAGATTATTTTGGGTGCAAAATAAAGGAATAATAAACGTTTAAAATTGTTTAAATCCTGATTTTTTTTTGAGTTATGGGTTAAGGGAGGTTTTAATACTCTTTGCTTGTTTTCCCTTTACTACGATTTTCTTATTCATACCTCAATGCGTCAATAGGATTTAGTTTTGCAGCTTTTACGGCAGGGTAGTAACCGGCACTTACACCAACTAAAATACTGACAAAATATGCAATAATAATCCAAACCCATGGAATAATAAAATCGCTTCCCATTTGTTTTGCTACTAAATTGCCAATTAAAATACCTGCAATAATACCAATTACTCCACCAATCTGACTAATTATTAATGCTTCAGAAAGGAACTGTATTTTAATGTTGGATATTCTTGCACCAATGGCTTTCATAGTTCCTATTTCTGTAATCCGTTCTTTGACAGAAACAAGCATAATATTCATTAGAGAAACTGCTGAACTAACAAGTGTTACAAGGCTTACAATTAATGTTATTACAGTGATAACGCGTAGTTGACTGGCAATTATGTTTACAAGGCTGTCGCTTTTTTCTATATCAAAATTATTTTTTTCTCCGGGTCTTAATTTCCTGTTCATTCTAAAAATAGCTATAGCTTCATTAACAGCAACATCAAGTTTGTCAATTTGATTAACTTTTACGGTAATATTATAGGAATTATTAGAAGCAGGAATGGTTTTACGAGCTGCCATTATTGGAATTATTACAATATTATCATAAGAAAAACCAAATGTACTTCCTTTTTCTTTAAGTACTCCTATGATTTTTAATTTGTTAGAGCCTACTGTGAGTGTTTTTCCAATAGGGTCGGTATTATCAAAAAGAGATTTTTTTAGCTTTATTCCAATTATTGCAACGTTTGCTCCATACCTTGTTTCAACATTGTTAAAATTTCTGCCCTTTTCAATTTGCAGGCTTGATGTTGTAAAATAATTTTCATCAGTACCTATTACTTGAATTTTAGGATTTGTTTTTTTAGATCGATATTTTACAATTGCATTCCAATGTGCAGTATAATTTATTGATACTGTTGAAGGAAATTTATATTTTTTTTTGAATGATACTGCTTGCCTATAAGTGATTTTAGGAACTGCTTTTTCTCTGCCATCTTCTTCAAAAAAACTTTTGTCATGCAAAGTAAATGAATTGGAACCTAATTGAGAGAAGTTTTTTAACAATGAATTTTTTAATCCATTAACGGCTGTTACCATTCCTACAAGAGCCATTATTCCAAAAACTATTACAAATACTGTTAAAATTGTTCGTAGTTTGTTCCTTTTAACATAGCGGATAGCGATTCCAAGGTTTTGAATATTTACATTACTGCTCATTCTATAAATTTTGTTTATAAAAAACAGAAATCAAATTTATGAATAAATATTTGACTCATCGCAATAATGGATATTTTTCATTAGAAAATTCAGAACTAATCACAGGGAGTTACTAATTTTTTTTTCAAGATACAACTTTGTTTCAACTTACTCTCTCATAAATCACAAAAGAATAATCGTAAGGATTTTTTTCATCTTTTGAGTGTTTTTCTCTTGACATTTCCTTCCATTCCGCTTTGTTTATTTCAGGGAAAAAGGTATCAGCTTCAAAACTTTTATGAACTTCTGTGATGTATAGCTTGTCGGCAAAAGGCAAAAATTGTTTGTAAACAGAGCCACCTCCGATAATAAAACATTCTTCACTTTTATCACACATTTTTTTTGCTTTATCAATGGAGTAAACACTAAATGCTCCATCAAAATTTTCTCCTTCAATATCGGTTATTACAATATTTGTTCTGTTGGGTAAAGGTCTTATTGGTAAGGATTCGTAAGTTTTTTTACCCATAATTATTTTATGATTTGTTGTTAGTTTTTTAAATCTTTTAAGGTCATCAGAAAGATGCCACAACAAATCATTATTTTTTCCTATTGCATTATTTTCAGCTATTGCTACAATTATTGATATCATTTTTTATGTTTTAAAATTATACAGCTATCGGTGCTTTAATATGTGATTGAGGATTGTATCCCACCAATTTAAAATCTTCGTATTTAAAATCAAAAATATTTTTTACATCAGGATTTATTTCCATTTCGGGTAATTTTACGGGAGTTCTACTGAGTTGTAATTTTGCTTGTTCAAGATGATTTAAATACAAATGAGCATCTCCAAAAGAATGAACAAAATCCCCAACTTTTAATCCTGTTACTTGAGCCATCATCATTGTAAGTAAAGCATAAGAAGCAATGTTAAAAGGTACTCCAAGGAAAACATCTGCACTTCGCTGATATAACTGACAGCTAAGTTTTCCATTTGCAACATAAAACTGAAACAGAGCATGACAAGGAGTTAGAACCATTTCGTCCAATTGAGCGACATTCCATGCATTAACAATTATTCTCCTTGAATCGGGATTATTTTTTATCGTATCAACAGCTTTTTGAATTTGATTTATTGCAGCACCTTTGTTGTTGGGCCAGTTAATCCATTGTGCTCCGTAAATTGGTCCTAAGTCTCCGTTTTCATCTTTCCATTCATCCCAAATAGAAACACCATTTTCGTTCAAATATTTTACATTTGTATCGCCTTTTAAAAACCATAAAAGTTCATAAATTATTGACCTCAGATGTAATTTCTTTGTTGTTAAAACAGGAAAACCTTCTGAAAGGTCAAACCTCATCTGATGTCCGAAAATACTTTTTGTTCCTGTTCCTGTTCTATCGTTTTTTGTTGCTCCTTTTTGAAGAATCAACTTCATAAGGTCATGATATTGATGCATAAATTAGTTATTTTTATTCCACGAAAATGAAGTTTGAGCAAAATTTCTGATAAGCTTAAATGATTCTTCTTTAGCTTCAATAAATCCCATGTGTCCAACATTTTTCAAAATTTCTAAAGAAACTTTTTCATTTACCTCAGCTTGTTTTTTTACTTTTTCAACAGCAATTCTGGAATCCTGCTCACCGGAAATAAATAGCACAGGAATATTAAGCCTTTTTAAAGTATCAAGATTGTCTTTTCTTTCTTTCATTCCTTTTATTGCAGAGATGACTCCTTCCTTTGGCGTTTTTTTCGATAGTGCTATTAAGTGTTTTATTTCACTTGAAAATTTTTCTACATTTTGAGGAGCAAAAAGCGAAGGAGTAAATGAATTAATAAAATCAAAATGATTGTTTTCTACAATTTCAACGGTTCTGTCTCTGTTAATTTTTGCTTCTTCGTTGTCAGCTTCAACATGGGAGTGAAACAGAATTAGTCCTTTCAAAAATCTTCTGAATTTTTTTGCAAAAGCTATGGCAGTATATCCGCCCATTGAGTGGCCAACCATCACACACTTATTTATTCCTGAAATTTCAAGAATATTTCTTACTTCTATTGCCATCAAATCCATAGAATGAATTTCATTAATAACACCTGATTTGCCATGCCCCGGAAGGTCAATACTTATTACTCTGAAATTTTTTGAAAGTTTTTTAGAAAAATCTTTCCATATTTCAGTTGATTCAAGAAAACCGTGCAACAGAACAATTACATTTCCTTCTCCGATGTCATCAAAATAAATTTCAGGTGGTGATTTCTTTTTACTTTCGCTCATATTTTATCATTTTCTTAGCAAGCAAAATTACAATTTTTTGCTCTTTAAAAAAAATTGTAATTTTGAAACATAAAAAATATTAACAGCAATTACTTTGAATAGAAATTTCGGAAATACAAAAAACCTTTATCTTTCTAAGTTGAATAAAATATGTTCAACTATTGTTAAAAATAATTTTTCTTATGCACTTTGGAGCTTACCCGGAAAAAGAAAAGTTCAAAAATTGTTTGGCAAATCCTCTTTAATTTCTATTGATAAAATTCAGGATAACTCATTCATTATTTGTCCGTTTGAAAACAGTGAAAAAGTTTTTGCAATTGAAAACAATAATTCAATTGATGAAAATATTTCTATTGATGAAAATTTAAACAACATTCACATTTCTAAAAGCAATAATCAGGGAATAAGTAAAAATGAATATTTAACTCTTGTTGAAAATGGAATTCAGGAAATAAGAAAAGGAGGTTTCCAAAAACTTGTTTTATCAAGGAATTATTTACACTCAATATCCGAAAAATTTAATCCTTTAGATTTTTTTTATAACATACAAAACAAATATATTGATGCTTTCACTTACCTGATAAGCGTACCTGAACTTGGTACTTGGATAGGTGCTTCACCAGAATTATTTTTAAAAAGAAACAAAAAACACACTGAAACCGTAGCACTTGCAGGAACAAAAACCAAAGATGAAATCCAAAAGAATATTTTATTTTCAGAAAAAGAAAAAAAGGAACAAGAAATTGTTTCAGAATATATAAGGGATGTTTTAAAAGAACTTAACATCAACTTTGTTGAACATAAAGCCGAAATCATAAAGGCTGCTGAACTTTGTCATCTTCAAAGCAGATTTGTAACTCAGAACAATGATTTTAATCTCAGTAAATTAATTATAAATTTGCATCCTACACCTGCTGTTTGCGGGACTCCAAAAAAAGAAGCATTTAAATATATAGTCCAAAAAGAAGGTTACAAAAGAGAGTTGTACAGTGGTTTTATCGGACCATATTTTAATAAATATTCATTTGAGTATTTTGTAAATCTCAGATGTATGCAAGTTCACAAAAGCAAAGCAATATTTTATGCAGGTGCAGGGATTTTGTCGGATTCCTGTGCTGAGGATGAATATTTTGAAACTCAGAATAAAATTAGAACATTGCTGTCAACTATTGAAAAAAAGAATTATTAGTTCTACACCAATTCCTATTATTAATCTCGTCCTCTATTTAGTCTCCTTTCAGATAACTTCTTCCAAATACTATCTGCTAATTCAATTTCTTCATCAGTAAAGCCATAAGCTTTTTTCAAGATTTGCTCGTTTGTGATTTTCAATATTTGGTCAATACTTTTTTTATCTCTCATCATTTTATCAATAATAGAAAGTAATTCTGCGTTTTCGGTTTTGTAAGGCAGCAGTATTTTACCTGCTTCGCTTGGCATAAGTTCTAAAACTCCACCTCCATAACTACGTCCAACAATTTCAGAGAATGACAAAGATAAGGAATTATAAAAACTGGCAATAAAAGCTTTTTTATTTGTATCTTTTTTAATAAACACTCTGTGCATAGTGTCAGTTGTATAGGCTTTGGCTTCGTTCAGGATTAACCGGGGATACAAATTATTCCTTCTGATAAATAATGCGTCCGATAATTTAATGGAAGGAATTACAAACCAATCATCACGAATGCTTGTTTTGTAGCCTTTATTAATTCCCATTGACTCGCCTAAATTGATATAGGAATTTGCTCCGCTATTTCCATTAAATTTTTCTTTAGTAGGAAATACTAATAAATGTGCTTTTGCTTTTGTTTGTCTATTAAGTTTCCAATCTTCTTTGGTGAAAATTACACTGTTTACCTGAACGCTTCTACCAACCATTGGTTTTGCAAATTCTTTCAAGTCATAAGCTTCTACAACCGGTAAAGAAACCGTGAAATAATCATTTGCACCTGTGGTAATCCCAACTTCAACATTTGCGTAATTATTAATAGACGGGATTTTTTTATCTTCTGCAATTTTCTCCAGAAAATTTATTTCTTCTTGTTCTAAAAAATAATACGTCCACTTGTTTGATTTGAAATCAATTCTTTTAGAAGGACTTTTAAGAATGTTTACATCTAATTTATCAAGTTCGGAAGCATCTCTTAATTCTAAATGCTCAATCAAATGAGAATCGCTTCCGTTTTTTTCACAAAGCAATAAAACAACTTCCTGTTGAATATTTGGGAAAACTAATTTTTCAAATGAAATGATGTTTATTTTATTGTAAAAATGAGCCAAAAACTCTCGTAACTGTTGAGCATAAGAAACCTGCAATATTTCAGCAGGAATTACAAAACCAATTTTCCCTTTTTCTTTGAGTAGCAAACTCGAACCTACCACAAAAGAAACCCAGGCATTAGTAAGCTTTGAGTATTTTAATTTTGCACGATTAAAAACTTTTATTGCTTCATTCTGCTGTTCTTCATCAAAATATTGATAACGGATGTATGGTGGATTTCCAACCACTAAATCAAATCGCTCTGTAGTCTCATTGCAATACAAATGGAAATCAGTATTTATTACTGACTTTTTATTAAGTTTTATTTGAGCTGTTTTGTTTGCTTCTATCTCGTCAAATTCAATTGCTGTAATTGATTGAAATTCAAGGTTATTGTTTTTTAATTGTTTAAGAAACACACCATCTCCGCAACTCGGTTCTAAAATATCATATTCAGCATTTCCATTGATGCCCCATTTTAAAATAAATGATGCAATTGGTTCAGGAGTGTAAAAGCCACCCCTTAATTTTTCCTTAGATGCATTTTTAATTAGTTGCATATAATTTAGAAATTAAAGGAATAAGGCTATCGCTTTTTCCTAAGTTGAACAATGTGTTTAATGTCTGTTCTAATTCATTCTTTTGGCTATCAAATTGACGTTGTAAAGGAATTAGTTTTCTGTTGTTTCTTTTATTCTTGTCAATTTGACCTTGAATATCAATTAGTCCTTTCTGAATTGAAGCAATTTTATCGTGTATTGCTTTATCTGTTTTGTTATCAAAATCAATAATTCGAATAGGTAGTTTCTTCAGTACTTTAGTTCCTCTTGCGATATATCCGCCTCTAAATACTTCTCCGCTTAATGCTGAAAACCATTCTAAATACTTAGAGTTTAAGAGTGCTTGAATGTAATAAATAGAGTAAGCAAAATCATTAGGTAAAGTAATCATACAATATCCTGCTGTTCCACCTGATGAAATTAGAGTTCCAAAATAATCAATTGCATATTTATTACCCTGTGCCAAAACACCTACAATAATTTTTGCAGGAACATCACATTTATCAAGGCTTTGATGTCTTCCAAAACGATACCATTCGTTAACTGTTTCAGGTGTTGGTTTTATATCTCTTTTTGGATTATTTAATTTGCTTTTATAATGATTTAGAAAAGAAAATAAATTTGGGTAGTTAGATTTCAATTTATCAATTTCAACAAATTGAATTCCCTTTTCTGTTTTTAAATATGGGTAAATAACAAACCTATTTGGACTAAAAGGACGATAAGTATTCAAATTATCATCTCCGCTTGAAGTCTTATAATATGGTCTTGTTAATACTTTTTCTATTTTCCAATCAATATTATCTTTTGAAAAGTAGATGTATTTTTTATCTTCTTTTGTTTTGGAATAGATATAAATATTATTGGCACTTGTTTGAATACCATTGTAAATATTATCAGAACCAATTAAGTTTTCTAAAGTTTCGGATTGTTTATTTATGGCATTGAAAACTGGTTTTAAGATGCTTGGAACAAGAATCCAATCATTTTTTTTAAGTTCATCAAACTTAATGGAATCAAAGTGTTCTTCATTGATTTTTCTTGTTTTCCAATTTTTCAAAGAGTCAACTTCTAAATAATTTAATTCTTTTTGTTTATCATTTTTAAGAATCAATAAACAGGTGTAAGTTGTTTTGTTGTGAAATACTTGGTTTGCACCAAACGAAATAATTTGTTCCACAGATTTGTTTGAAACAAGTAATTCTCTTAGCTTTTTGCCTGCATCTACTTTAGTAAATTTACTTGGTACAATATATCCGAAATATCCTTTTGGTTTCAAAAGGGCTAAACCTCTTTCAATGAATAGAAAATACTTGTCAAATTGTTTAAATGATGATGAATAGTGTTTTTTGTACAAAGGCAATTCCAAAGGTGTAAACTGCTTCATGTGTTCGGTTGCCATATATGGTGGATTCCCCACAATTACATCAAACCTTATTTTACCAAAATCAAAAGGATTTATTTCGTCTTGATTCTTTTTAGTTGTTATGGAACTGTCGATTAGACTGTTTCCAAAATGT
>JAYEOP010000389.1 GCA_034723125.1 Bacteroidota bacterium
AGCACTAACGGTTAATCCCCAAGCAGACCAATTATTTATATCATTTCCGCTTGTAAATTCATGATCAATTATAGGCACTCCAACTGTTTTAGCAATACTATAAGTCCTTCCTGGCATCTGCATACCAAATGCATAGTAATCTTTACAAATTTCCTGACTATTCACAGTTTTTTCTATCCCATCGACAAAAATTTTCCATTTTTCGCCTATTGCGGTTTCACTCTCGTAATATTTTAATTTATGGCATCCCATCGAACAACAAAAATACTAATCTTTTTTCTTTTTAATTGGAATCATTAATTGAAATTGATTTGATATAAAAATTCAATTATAGATTTCAATATATTGGCGTAGTTACAAACTACAGATAGTACGGGTTCCCATTTTATTTTAAAACCCCTCCCATGGCTCAATAATTTCCAAAGTATCTATTTTATGATAAAAATCATCAAGTAGTTTTGTGTAAACACTGTCTGAAAGCAATGGTGCAACCTCAAGGCTTATTTCTTTAAAACGGAAGTCTCTCATTATAAAGTTTATCTCATGACCTTCTAAACACACTTTTTCTTCATAATATGTCCTTGCCTGCTTTTTTGTCCAAGTTTTTGTATACGCGTTTTCAAGATAACTGATTTTTGCGGGCATGATATAAGCGTGAGTAAAGGTTTTATCATTCCTTGGTTTTATTTCAATTTTTGTTGCATATTTTTCAATATAGAATATTGGATTTATATTCTTACTGCCAAAAACATATTTAAATCCTTTATTAGGGTTTTTATCTAAGAAATCATTGAAAAATTCTTTCGTAGAATCGACTTCCATTGGGAAAAAGTAATTATCATTTCTGTAACCTAAAATCATATATCCCGTTTCAGATATAACATACTTATGATGTGGTACAAGAATATGGTATTTTGAGTTGCATCCGCATAGCACGAATATTAGTACTGATAATAATATGATATTGATCTTACTCCCTTGCTTGTTATTCGTCATCTTTAGTAGTTTTTTGAAGTGTTTCTTGGTTTTGTGCCTCTCCTTTTAAACTCCCATCTTTATTTCGATCTATATAATATTCTAAATCATGTTCTCCTTCCTCGAAATTTTTAAAATAATCTGCAATATTATCAAAATGAGTTTGATTGAAATTAGTACACTCAGGACAAGCCATTGCATCACTTGCTCCACCTTTCTTATCTGTAGGCCGTCCCCAGCCTGAATGAGGCTCACTATTAATTTTATGATATCTATCAGAAAGCCCAAGAAAATGTAAAGTTTCATGAAAAGCTTCCCAAAATAATCTTGTTCCTTTTCTACTTTTATCCAATCTGCCAGAATTACTTACCTTTTGTAAATAATTACCATTTTCATCTACTCCTTTACCCTTTCCGCCATCAACAACACTTCTGCCATCTTCTAATCTTAATATATTATATTCTGGGATACTTAATATTGTAGAAGTTTTATGTTTTGCTTCAAATTCTGATAAAGGTTTATAAGTAATTTGTATCTCAATATCAGTATTACCACTACTGCCAACTATTGGATTTTCTGTAACATAAGAATTCAAATCATCAATCAAATCATCTGAGGCATCTTGTATATAAACAATTGTTGTTATTGTTATTTTAGTTCCGCCTGTTTCCTCATTTTTCGAAATTGATACTTTACCAGATTCACCTGTTGGATCAACGAAAAGTATTGGATTGTTATTAAAAGCGTTATATGGTGATTGATCAGGATAATCTTTGTATCGAGGATCCACACTCAACCACCTCACCAACCTCGAATCATAAATCCTCGCACCAAAATTCAAAGAGTTTCCGTTGCCTTTAACCTCGTTGTCTTGCTCCATACCATTAAACCCATACCTATAACTCTCACCAATTTCTTCAACTTTTACATTGTCAAGATAGAACAGCAAGTTGGTACTTGTAGCATCAGCTCGTTGGAATATTAGGTCTGCAGTAGTTGTTGTAGCAATAAATTCAACATCAATATCAGCATCTACTTTGGTGTTATTGATAAACATAAAAGTGCCATCAGATGGATTTTTAACCATATATTTTACTCTTGCTAAATTTGAGCCTAAGTCAATACTTGCAGTCAGCCTGTATCGTTTTCCCACTTCAAGGGATAGGCTTGCATAGGCGGTAGCCCATGCACCAGTTCCTTCAGCCTTTAGTCTGTCATCTCCGGAAGCACTAACGGTTAATCCCCAAGCAGACCAATTATTTATATCATTTCCGCTTGTAAATTCATGATCAATTATAGGCACTCCAACTGTTTTAGCAATACTATAAGTCCTTCCTGGCATCTGCAT
>JAYEOP010000390.1 GCA_034723125.1 Bacteroidota bacterium
GGAACTTTTTTTTTGAGTTTTTTAATTTGATTGTTATAAAAAAATTTTGTTTGGTAATTGACAGATTCAAAATTAAATTGGTATAACTATCCCCAGCAATCAAGACAAAAAACATAAAATCTGACTAATAAATTTGATAAATCTTCATTAATAAAAATACTCTTCTTTTTCACTAAATAGTGGCTATAAGAAAAACGTATGTTTTTGACTGTTAGAATATTATGTATATTTTGTCGCTTGAATCTAATGTCATAAAATAGTCATTTGATTGTCATTAAGTTACAAAACCCAATGACAGCTTGGCTAAATGACTATTAATGACAATTGAATGACTTTTACATTCACATCCATTATTAATTCAAAGCCCAAGTTTAATTAGTAATACAAAGTTTTCTTAATGCCACTAAATATTATTGAAATGAAAAACATAAAATTAATCATCGCCTTACTTTTTGCATTTTTTTTTATAATAAATCCTATTTCTTTGAAGGTGGGTAATGAAACTTTTTGCCAGCTTGAATTTAATGCAAATTAAGTTTTACAAATGTAAAAGATAAAACAAAAACATTGAATAATAAATTGTAATTAAAGATTTATTTAATTTACCTTTGCACCACAAAATTTTAAACATTTAATATGCTGACATTTAATAAATTGGACTTTTCACCCAATTTGCTTAAAGGAATTGAAGAACTTGAATTTGTTAATCCTACACCAATTCAAGAAAAAGTAATTCCAGTTGTTTTTGAAACAGACAATGATATTGTAGGACTTGCACAAACAGGAACTGGTAAAACAGCTGCCTTTGGTTTACCTTTAATAGACCAGATAGATATTGAAAACAAAGCAGTACAGCTTTTGATATTATCACCAACTCGTGAATTATGTATTCAAATTACTAAAGATTTGCAAGCATATTCAAAATATATAGAAGGGATAAAAGTAGTACCGGTTTATGGTGGAGCAAGTACAGAAATACAAATAAGAGCACTTAAAAAAGGAGCACACATTATTGTTGCTACTCCTGGTAGGATGCTTGATTTGAGTAAACGTAAATTTGCAAATATTTCCGGGATAAAAACTGTAGTTTTGGATGAAGCTGATGAGATGCTAAATATGGGATTCCGTGATGAATTAGATGGAATCTTAGACAAAACTCCAAAGAATAAAAGAACATTACTTTTTTCGGCAACTATGCCAAAAGAAGTAGCACGCATTGCTAATAACTACATGAACAAGCCTGTAAAAATAACAGTAGGGAAACATAATGCTGGTGCTGAAAACATACAACATGTTTACTATCAAGTACATGCCCGTAATCGCTACTTAGCTCTAAAACGTATTGCAGATATCAATCCCGATATTTATGGACTGGTTTTTTGTAGAACAAGAAGAGAAACAAAGGAAATAGCAGAAAAACTAATTACAGACGGATATAATGCTGATGCACTCCATGGCGACCTATCACAGGTACAACGCGACCATGTTATGAACCGATTTAGAGAAAAAACTTTGCAAATGCTAGTAGCTACCGATGTTGCTGCACGTGGCATTGATGTGGAGAATATTTCTCACATAATAAACTACAATCTACCTGATGAACTTGATATTTACACCCATAGAAGCGGGCGTACAGGACGTGCAGGAAAATCAGGTATTTCTATTGCTTTGGTTAATTACAGAGAAAAGAACAAAATATCACAGATTGAAAAAATAATTAGCAAAAAGTTTAAACAATTATCAGTGCCGAGTGGAGCTGAGATATGTGAAAAACAATTATTTAAGTTAATTGATAAAATGGAGAAAGTAGAAGTTGATGAAGATCAGATTGCTCCATTTATGGAAACTGTAAACAAAAAACTTGAATGGCTTAACAAAGAGCAAATTATTAAACATTTTTTATCCCTTGAATTCAATAGATTTCTTGAATACTACAAAAATGCTCCAGACCTAAACGAAAAACCTGAAAGAGAAAAACGCAATAAAAACAAAAGAGATAGAGGTAATCGCAAAAACAGTATTAATAGAAGGGGAGAAAAAGGATTTACAAGATTTTTTATAAATGTTGGCAAAAAAGATGGTATAGGTCCTACACGAATTATTGGAATGATCAATGATAACACACGTGACCGGGATATTAATATTGGAACAATTGACTTAAAAGAAAGTTTCTCATTCTTTGAAGTAGGAGAAAGTCATACAAGAAAAATTCTGGACTCTTTTAATGGAACAAATTTTAAAGGTCGTCAGGTACGAGTTGAAGTTGCCGAAGAAAAAAGTAGTGGTAAAAATAAAAGAAAAAGAATAAGAAGGTAGGTTTA
>JAYEOP010000391.1:0-7217 GCA_034723125.1 Bacteroidota bacterium
GATTGAGCAGTTATTTATTTTCAATTTTAGAATTCAGTTTTATTTCTTCTATTAAAATAGATTTTGCTTTAGCATCGTTAGTAATGTGCAAAAAATTTCCTTTGCCCAGTCCTGCCATAGTCTTCATTCTTCGTATTGCTTTTCTTTCTTTACCAAAACCTATTACTGACAAAATAATTCCATCCTGAGAATTGTCTAATATCATTCTCACAAGTTGAATCTCAGAATAATCGGGGCTATTAAACTCTCCGTCTGTTGCAATTATTACCTGATTATTTCCTCCAACAATAAAATTTGACTGAGCAATATCATAGGCTTTGTTCAAACCTTTTAAACCGTAAGTAAACCCAAATGCCTTAAGATTTGAAATAGCATTTAACAATGTATCTTTTTGGTCGGCAGGAATCGAGGACACAAGAATATGTGGTTCTGTATCGTAACTAATTAAAGTAATAAGGTCAATATCTCTGAGTATTTTTGTTAAATGCTTAATTGAATTTTTCAGATTTTCAATTTTATGAGCTTTTTTCATTGATGAAGAAACATCAATCAAAAACACAATATTATTTGCAGCGTACTTTGTTACGGGCAAAAGTCCTGTGCCTTCAGTTTCAATATCTTCCAATTTATTTTCAATATCATTTACTTCTGCGGTAATTATTTCTTCCTTTTTCTCTTCTGTTTTTTCAAAAGTATAATCATCTGCTTGACTTTTTATTTCTTCTTTCTCTTTAATTATTTTCTTTTCTTCTTCTATTATTTCCTCTTCTTTTACATCCTCTTCCTCAATTAAAACAACTACGGAGGCTTCTTCTTTTTCAAGTGTCAGATTTAAGTCGCCAAGTTCTTCACTAAAGGATTTTGTCATTAATAAATCTTTATAGCCTTCTGCTTTTATAGTAATTTCATAAATACCCGGCTTAATTTTTTTCTTAAATTTACCGTCATTCATTGTTCGATAATCATAGGCGGTTTTTGTTTCACGATTATAAAGTTTTACATAAGCTCCTTTAATTGGTTCCATTGTTTCTTTGTCAACAATTGTAAGTATTTGTGCAAAATCAAGTTTTTCTTTACTTTTCTTTAATGGCTCAAGTAAAATTTTTAACTTGGTAGTACCTTTCTTTAGCTCAAGGGTTTTTGATAAATCCTTATAATTTTTCTTAGAAATATCAATTTTGTAAATACCTGGTTTTATATCTTTTTTGAATTTACCATCTCCAAATGTTTTGTAATAATATTTAATATTTGTTTCAAGGTTTGTTAGGCTAATTATTGCTCCAGCAATTGGTTTCATTGTTTTGCTGTCAAGTATTTCTCCATGTTGCATATAATTTAAAACAACAGCTTTTTTGTTTTCATTCTCTTTCTTTGTTATTTTTTCTTCTTCCTTTTCTTCTTCTCTTTCCTTATTTTTTACAGTTTTCTCTTTAATTTCAACTTCTTTTTCTTCAGTATTTTCTGTAAAAACAGCCTCCTTTATTAATTGTATTGATAGTCCGGGCTTGTCTTTGTAAAGTTCAAATTTTCTTCCGTAAGGTTTATAACCATCAGCAGTAACTTCAATATCATAATCTCCTGCACGTAGCAACTTTCTAAATTTACCGTCTTGGTATGTTTTAAAATAATATGGAAGACGGGTTTTTTTGTTAGTTAATTTAATTGTTGCATCATCAATTGGCTTGGCAGTTTCCGAATCTACAATTATTCCACTTTGGAAAAAAGCAGTAGGTTTAGCATGCATTAGTTCGTTTTGTTGTGGTTCTTTATCTGTTTCGTTTTGTGCTATTTGATTGCCTTTAAATAATTTAAAAACTAATTCTCCTGTATTAATATTTAAATATTCTTCATGTTCAAGAGTTTGATAACCTTCGGCTTCAACAATAATTAAATAAAGTCCGATATCCAATTTCTCTTTAAAACTTCCATCTTTTGATGTTTTGGTTTTAAATTCTTTGTTTTTGCTGTTTATCAAAGTCAGCTTTGCTTTTTGAATAGCTTTTGAATTTTCTCCGTCAATTACTAAACCGTTTTGCTCAAAAACTAAATTAGTAGCTTCTTTATTCAAAGCTCCTCCGGGGCAGGATAGAAAAGAATTTGTTTTTCCTTTTACTACAAGTTTTATCGGATTCATGGAAGCAGAAGTATAAATAAAAATGTTTTCATGAAAATTTCCCAAGTCAAGAGCTTCGTAGTAAACAAATATTTTCCCTTTTTGATTTTTCAAAATATAATTTGTAGGATAATTGATATGCACCTCCGGTGAGCGTTCAACTTTTAAAATTGCAAGTTTTTCTCCGCTTGTATTCACAAACTCAAAAATTGCGGGTTTATCACTCCAATTATTAAGTATCCCAAAATCGTATTCCGTTTGCGAAAAATCCAATTGTGCTTGTGATGAAAAAGTAGAGAGAAAAAATAAAAAAGTTATTAGTAATCTAAAGTTTTTCAAAACACTATTTTTGGGGTTTAATGCAAACATAACAGTATTTTTTATTTTATAAAAAGTTCAATAATTGATTTCGGTTTTTCAGAGATTCTCCAGAGAAATCCTAACAATTTCAATTCAGAATTATCTGTTTTGTCGGGTGGAGTTACTTTGCCTGATGGTTTTGTTACAAAATTAATGGTATTTATGTTGCTTTCTTTAAAGCCAATAAAAATTACACTGGATTGAATTTTATTTACACCAACATATTTTTCTAATTCGTCTTTAAGATAATAAATTGCCTCTGCATTGCCTTCCACATCCATTTTATAAAGATCGTTATTTTTTAAAAATGCTGTCATTTTTTTTCCTTTCACTTGATTAAATCGAATGGAATCAAGTTTTTCAATTACAAAACAATCGTCTTCAAAAAACATTTTATCAAGCTTATTGTTTTTTAAAATCATTTCAATTCTTTTGGCAGTAATTTGGTTATCTTTTGTCCACAAAACAGGGTCATTAAAAAGTATTATCAAAGAATCGTCAGTAGCGTAAGAAAGTGAATCACATTTCATGCTCATGTTTGAACTAAATGATCGTACATTGTTGTAGGCAAGAATAATATTTTTTTCGCCTGTGCTGTCTTTAATAATTTTTAAAGTGTCAGCATGAAGATACATAGTATCATTTTCATTATGTTTTTCAAATAAGGCACTATCGGTTATATAAATAATTTCCTTTTCTTTTATTCGCTTAGCATATTGCCCGTAAATAATTGATTTTTCTGTTGTGTCAATAAACTTTACATTACCAATAGCTTCTGCATTTTTACTTTCATTTTCATAGTAAAGAATATCTCCGAAAATTTTTTGATTTTTTGAAAAAACATAAGCGTTTTGACGAAATCTGGAAATTCGTTTTTCTGTATTGTACCAGCCTTTTTCCGTATAAATTTTTGTATCCTCACCACTTATTGTTGTCGGGCTATGAAAATTTGCCACCCTTGAATTAATATTGTATTGCAAAGTATCACAACTAAGTGTAAAATCTTTATTTTTTAGCTTTACGTTTTCTTTAAAAAACAAATCTTTTGTTGAAGAATAATAATACCCCCTGTTGCTTGAAAGTGTATTTGCAGAATCTACAATTACTGCTTTGCTTGTGTAGGAAGCAATATTGGATTTGATGTTATAAATTAGTGTCTGTGTTGTCAATGTCATTTTTTTATCGGTAAATCGAACATTCTCTTTAACACTTGCTAATTTTTCATTTATGTCGTAATGAAGAAATCCTCCTGTTAACAAAATGGAGTCACCTTGCTCTATTCTTACGCTTCCATAAGCATCAAAATAGTTTTCATTTATAAATTCATAGGCACTATCGCAATACATTTTTACTCCTTCGTGCATAAGAACAACATCTCCTATAAGTTTTCTCACACTTTTACCTTTCTTTTCACTACCAATTAAAGTGTTAGCATGCAAAATTTCAATTCTTTTTACTTTTTGAGAAAATGATTTCACAGGAAGTAATAAAATAAATAAATAAATAAAAAATATTATATAATTGTATTTGATCATTTTAATGCAAAATGCAATATTAATACCGAATAAAAATTTTATTCAGAAAATATAGAAAACTATTATTTAGTAGATTGCTACAGTCTTTAGCAGTCCGTTGTAAAAAGGAATGTTTTTCTTTTGAGCTTTTTTCAGCATATTTTAATTTGTGCAGGAAACTAACCACCAATAACTCTTTTAAGTTTTGTTATTACTCCGTCCCACCACATTTTTGCTTCTTCTAGCTCATCTTCATTATCATAATCAGAAATAAGCAGAATTGTCCCATTGGTAACCTCATCAGTTTCAATAACGAAGGTTAATGTTTCATTATCTTCTCTGTCTAACCATCGATAAACAACTTTTGTGTTTCTTTTCTTTTTATCGAGAGAGACAGATTCTTCTACTCCATCCCAACTGAATACTAATTTATTGTCATTGATTATTACATCATCAGCAAACCAAACAGCAAGGTTGTAAGGTTTTGATAGATAATTGTAAATTAAAGAAGCCTTTGCTTTAAAGGAATACTCAAAATTATAATTTACTCGTTTACTCATAGATATATAATTTAAAGAAAATAATCGTTTTATAAAAAAATTAAAGGTAAGCAATAATTGTTTGATTGCCAAAAACTTTTTGATTTAATTTTACATTTAAATTAATGTCTTCAGAAAAATAAATATCAACCCTTGACCCAAACCTTATAAAACCTAACTCCTGCCCTTGTTTCACTTCATTTCCTTCTTCAACATAAGTTCTAATTCTTCGTGCAAGAAAGCCTGCAATTTGCCTGATAAAAAATTCATTGTTGTTTTTATCTACAATTGCAAGTGCATTATTTTCATTTACCTCAGAGGATTTTTCCTTAAATGCCACTAAATATTTCCCGGGATGATATTTTTGGTAAACAATTTTTCCATCAACAGGAATTCTATTTAAATGTACATCAACTACCGACATAAATATTGACACTCTAAGCATTTCCCTTTTAAAAAATTCTTTTTCAAATACTTTTTCAATTTGCACAATGTGTCCGTCAGCAGGAGAAACAAAAGCATTTTTTTCTTCAACACCTTTTCTTTTTGGTGATTTAAAAAACTGTGCTATTGCAAGAAAAAACACAATTGAAGAGTATAAAACTATATCTTTAAAGGGTGAATCAAGTCTTTTCTCAGATACAACATTTATTAGCAAAAATATTAGTGATATATAAAAAATTATTCTGTAGCCTTCTTTGTGAATCTTCATTTAAACTAAATCTTGAATTTTTTATTAAAATACAAATATCAGCAAATAAATTGTATAAAATGGAATCACAAACAACAAAGCATCAAATCTGTCTAAAAAACCTCCGTGTCCGGGCATTATGTTTCCACTATCTTTTACTTCCAATTTTCTTTTTAATTTTGATTCAAAAAGATCTCCGACTATTGACGAGACAGAAATTATCAGGCTAATTATTAGCCAATTATTAATGCCTAGTTCAGGATAAATTTTATAAAAAATTAAGGAAGATATCACAGTAAAAACTACTCCGCCAATAATTCCTTCCCATGTTTTTTTAGGAGAAATGCTTGGAACAAATTTGTGTTTCCCTATTAATGAACCTGTGAAATAAGCGAAAGAATCGTTTACCCAAGTAAAAATTAAAGCAGACAATAAAAAAATTGTTGCATAATTTCCGTCAATTATTGCAATTAATAAAAACAAAGACATTGGAACAGAAATATAAAGTAATCCGAAGAATGTGATTTTTTGATTTGAAGAAAATAATTTTTTCTCTCTAATCAATTCAATAGCCCATAAGAATATTACTAATGGAATGAAAAATAAATATGCTTTAGGGAAAACATTAAACACAGCCAATGAAACTGATAACAGCATAGCAGTGCTAAAAATAATTACTGTGATTTTGGAAATAATATTTTTCTTATGCTTTTCAAACAATCTGTAAAATTCAAATAAAGTAAATCCATTTATCAATAAAACAAGCAACAAAAATGACCATTGATTCCAAAGGATTCCTCCAATCATAATTGTAGCAAAAATTATTGCGGAAATTGTTCTTGTCTTAAGCTCTTTCATAAATGTTTAAAAAACAAAAATTCTGATTATTTCTCTCCTTCCAATCCCTCTACATCCTCAATTTTTCTAATTAAATCCATTGCTTTTTCAAGTTCTTCAGCTTTTGTTCTAATTTCTATTGTCCCGAAAGATGGAATTGAAGAATCTCTTTTGTTTAGAATAACAGCCGAAATACCTTCGTTTTCTAATTTTCCTTTAATAATTTCTGCTTCATTTTTATTGGATGTTGCATAAACTTTTTTCCAATCATTTGATTTATCTCTCTTCTTTGAATAATAAGTAGCAAGATAAATGAATAAGGCTGCTGCCAGCCCAAAACATAAAGCGGTTACCCAATTTGACATTTCCATAGGCTCATTTATTTTATAATTTATTATTTTATTGTTTGCCAAAAATACAAAAATTACTGCAAGGGAGTTATTTAAAAAATGAAAATATATTGACACCCATAAATTTTTTGTCCAAAAATAAAAATAACCCAGCAAAACACCAAGTAAAACACGAGGTAAAAAACTAAGAAATTGTAAATGAACTGCACTAAAAAATATTGCGGTAAGGATAATTGCAATATCAATATTTTTTACCCATTTGTGCATCAAATTTTGTAGTAATCCTCTAAAAAATAATTCTTCGGTTAATGCAGGAATAAGTGCTATAACTATTAAATTTACAGTAAGGTCTAAAATAGAACTGCCTTCTAAAAACTTTAAAACCAATCCTTGCATTTGTGTTTCTTTAGCTCTCATCCATTCGTTTACTCCACTCATAAATTCAGGGAGATTCAAATTGGAATTTACTTCTATTAACCATTCGAGAAAGGGAAACATAATTAGAAAAAGCACAGTAACATGAATTATACTTTCTAACTTTGGAAAATGTTTTATTTGTAAAAATGAAACAGTGTTTTTCCTTAAAAATTTCAACATTACAAAAACCGGCAATCCAAATGTGCCAATTGCAGCAAAAACCTGAACTACTTTAAAAGCGTTAATTATCTCCGGACTCCCGTTAATTAGTGCTTGCTGATTTAAAGAAAGAATGCTAACATCAAAAATAATTGATGCAACAAATAATCCGATAAATGAAAAAACAAGCATAGAAGCAAGAGTAATTGTAGCAAGAATAAGAAGTGTTATAAATGG